>NZ_AQOI01000265.1:0-3602 GCF_000364665.1 Xanthomonas sp. SHU 199 | reverse complement strand
GGCCGGCGCGGACCGGCAAGGCGGTTCGGGGCCGGGCTGGCAGCGGCCCAGGGGGCGGTTTGACAGCGGCACCGGCAGTCCTTAACATTCTGCGGCTTATGTCCGCGAACGTGCCCGAACTGTTGGATGCCTGGCGGATGGTCGCAGCGCGCAGGGTCTTCGAAGACCGCCTGCCGCTCTCGGCGATGACCCGTCTGCAAGGCAGCCTGGCCGACACCGAAGGCGAATGCCGCTACACGCTGGAATTCGGCCGCGACGCTGTACTGCAAGTGTCCTATGTCGAACTGAAGATCGAAACCGAGCTGCCGCTGATCTGTCAGCGCAGCCTGCAGCGCTTCCTGCTGCCGGTGTCGAGCGTGCAGCGGCTGGGGCTGATCCGCAGCGAGGAAGAAGAAGCCGCGCTGCCGCCGGATCACGAGGCCTTGCTGGTGCCGGAAGACGGCATGCTGCGGCCGGCCGATCTGGTCGAGGACGAGCTGGTGCTGGCGGTGCCGTTGGTGCCGGTGGCGCCCGGAAGCGAGGCGGTCGATCGCGACTGGCCTGCGACCGAGGAAGAAACGAGCAAGGTCAACCCGTTCGCGGCGTTGGCGGCGCTGAAGAAACAGTAGCGGTCGGTCCGCCTGCCGCTGCCTGAGGTTGTTGCCGGACGCGCGCGTCCTGCGCGACGTAATGACGACAGATGTAAACGAACCGAGTTTGGAGCAATCCCATGGCTGTGCAGAAATCCCGTGTCACCCCGTCCCGCCGCGGCCAGCGCCGTTCGCACGACGCCCTCAGCGCCAAGCAGCTGTCGACCGATCCGACCAGCGGCGAGATCCACCTGCGCCACCACGTCACCGCCGACGGTTACTACCGTGGCAAGAAGGTGATCGCCACCAAGACCGCGCAGGTCGAAGAAGATTGATCCGTGCCCGTCCACCGCGCTGCGGCGGACGGAGTCACCCATCTTCACAGGCCGCGCCGCACCGGGGCGGCCTGCGTAACAGGCAACAGGAACCAGCATGAGCAAGCGGATCTATTCCAGGATCGCGGGCACCGGCAGCTATTTGCCTGAAAAAGTGTTGACCAACGACGATCTGTCGCACATGGTCGACACCAGCGACGAATGGATCCGCAGCCGTACCGGCATCCGCGAGCGGCACATCGCCGCCCCCGGCCAGACCGCCGGCGACCTGGGCTACGAGGCCGCGCTGAAGGCCATCGAAGCCGCCGGCATCGATGCCGCCGAACTCGACATGATCGTGGTCGGCACCACCACGCCGGACCTGATCTTCCCGTCCACCGCCTGCCTGATCCAGGCCCGCCTCGGCGTGGTCGGCTGCCCCGCGCTGGACGTCAACGCCGCCTGTTCCGGCTTCGTCTACGCGCTCAGCGTGGCCGACAAGTTCATCCGCAGCGGCGACGCCAAGACCGTGCTGGTGATCGGCACCGAAACCCTCAGCCGCATCGTCGACTGGACCGAGCGCACCACCTGCGTGCTGTTCGGCGACGGCGCCGGCGCGGTGGTCCTGCGCGCAGACGAAGACACCGGCATCCTCAGCACCCATCTGCACGCCGACGGCAGCAAGAAGGAGCTGCTGTGGAATCCGGTCGGCATCGCCACCGGGCTGGGCGACGGCACCGGCGATCCGGCCGCCGGCGGCATCCAGATGAAGGGCAGCGAGGTATTCAAGTACGCGGTCAAGGCGCTGGACGCCGTGGTCGACGAGACCCTCGAGGCCAACGGCCTGGACAAGCACGACCTGGACTGGCTGATCCCGCACCAGGCCAACCTGCGCATCATCGAAGCCACCGCCAAGCGCCTGGAGCTGCCGATGGAGCAGGTGGTGGTGACGGTGGACATCCACGGCAACACCTCCTCCGCCTCGGTGCCGATGGCGCTGGACGTGGCGGTGCGTTCGGGCCGCGTGCAGCGTGGTCAGTTGCTGCTGCTGGAAGCCTTCGGCGGCGGCTTCACCTGGGGCTCGGCGCTGCTGCGCTACTGAGCCTGTTTCCGCGCCCGGCGCCGTTGGCGGCGTCGCGGCGCGCGATCGCGATCCGATGCCGGGCGCCGCGCGTCGTCGCCACGACGCGCGGTGATGCGCTGGCCGAACCCAATTCTCCTGACGCCAGCGCGTCTGGCGCGTGCATCACGGTGCGTGGTCGCGCGCGGCCTGTGCCGCGATGCGTCCGCGCCTGCCTTCCTTTGCGACATCACGCCGTACGCGAAAAGCGCGATTCGCCCAGCGTGTTCGCCTGTAGCTGTGCGCTTTTGGCGTTGTCGCCTGCGCGTCCAGCCGCGCCCATCGGGCATGCCCCTCGTTCCGCCTCTCCGCGGTGACGCGCTGCCAGCACCCTGGCCCGCGCGCACGATCGCAACGCCTTGCGCTGGCGTGCGTCCCGCGCTTCACGTGTGCTGTCGGTCTGACACCGAGCGCCGCCGAGCGAGGCACGACCGGCGGCACGCGATGGGCCGGCCGTCATTTCACATACGCCCGGGTACAGACGCCCGGCCGGTTTCGCCCGTATCATCGCCGCTCGATTTTCGCAGGGCCGACCGCGTGACCGATTCCACACTCGCCTTCGTCTTCCCCGGCCAGGGTTCGCAATCGCTGGGCATGCTGGCCGAACTGGCCGAATTGCATCCGCAGCTGCGCGACAGCTTCGCCGAAGCCTCCGAGGGCGCCGGCGTGGACCTGTGGGCGCTGAGCCAGGGCGGCCCGGAAGAGATGCTCAACCGCACCGAGTACACCCAGCCGGCGCTGCTGGCCGCCAGCGTGGCGCTGTGGCGGCTGTGGCTGGCCGAGGGTGGGGCGCGTCCGGCGCAGCTGGCCGGGCACAGCCTGGGCGAATACAGCGCGCTGGTCGCCGCCGGCGCCCTGTCGCTGCATGACGGCGCGCACCTGGTGCGGCTGCGCGGGCAACTGATGCAGGACGCCGCGCCGGCCGGCGTGGGCGCCATGGCCGCCGTGCTTGGCGCCGAGGACGCGCTGGTCGAAGAGGTCTGCGCGCAGGCCGCCGGCAGCCAGGTGGTGGTGCCGGCCAACTACAACTCGCCGGGGCAGGTGGTGATCGGCGGCGATGCCGCGGCGGTCGACCGCGCGCTGGCGCTGCTGGCCGAGCGCGGCGTGCGCAAGGCGGTGAAGCTGGCGGTCAGCGTGCCGTCGCACACCCCGCTGATGCGCGAGGCGGCCAACCGCCTGGCCGAAGCGATGCGCGGGCTGGCCTGGCAGGCGCCGCAGCTGCCGGTGGTGCAGAACGCCGATGCGCAGGTGCACGAGGGCGTCGAGGCGATCCGCCAGGCGTTGGTCGAGCAGTTGTATCTGCCGGTGCGCTGGACCGGCTGCGTGCAGGCGCTGGCCGCCGGCGGCGCCACCCGCCTGGCCGAGTGCGGCCCGGGCAAGGTGCTGACCGGGTTGGTCAAGCGCATCGACAAGTCGCTCGACGGCCGCGCCCTGGGCACGCCCGCCGACTTCGCCGGCGCGCGCGAGGCCTGGGCCTCCTGATCGCCGGCCGCCGCGCGGTGCGCCGTTCGCCCGCGCTGGTTTCCCTCCTTTCCCCCGGCGCCATGCGCCGTCCGTCTCCAAGGAAACGCAGATGAGCAAGCCATTGCAGGGCGAGAT
>NZ_AQOI01000264.1:0-3241 GCF_000364665.1 Xanthomonas sp. SHU 199 | reverse complement strand
TGGTCACCGGCGCCAGCCGCGGCATCGGTGCCGCCATCGCCGACGAACTGGCCGCGCAGGGCGCCACTGTCATCGGCACCGCCACCTCCGACGCCGGCGCGCAGGCGATCGGCGCGCGCCTGGCCGCCCATGGCGGTCATGGCCGCGCGCTGGACGTCACCGACGGCGCCGCGGTCGATGCGCTGATCGAGGCGATCGCCAAGGAATTCGGCCCGGTCTCGATCCTGGTCAACAACGCCGGCATCACCCGCGACAACCTGCTGATGCGGATGAAGGACGACGACTGGCAGGCGATCATCGACACCAACCTGACCAGCGTGTTCCGCACCTCCAAGGCGGTGCTGCGCGGCATGATGAAGGCGCGCAAGGGCCGCATCGTCAACATCGCCTCGGTGGTCGGCGTGACCGGCAATCCGGGCCAGGCCAACTACGCCGCGGCCAAGGCCGGCATCATCGCCTTCTCCAAGTCGATGGCCAAGGAAATCGGCTCGCGCGGCATCACCGTCAACGTGGTCGCGCCGGGCTTCATCGACACCGACATGACCAAGGCGCTGCCGGAAGCGCAGCGCACCGCGCTGCTGGAGCAGATCGCGCTCGGCCAGCTCGGCCAGCCGTCCGACATCGCCAACGCGGTGGCGTTCCTGGCCGGGCCCGGCGCCGGCTACATCACCGGCGAAACCCTGCACGTGAACGGCGGGATGTACATGCCGTGAGCCTGCGGCGCAGCGGACGCGCCTAAGTGGCTGATCGGCCGGCATTTGTGCAGTGCTGCAAGGGCCAGTCGGTTTCCACTACACTACCCAACGCGGCCATCGCAGCCCGATGGCGTTTTGTGAGTCCCTCACAGGAGCACCGCACATCCGTGTGCGGGGATCCTAAAACTCGAACCACCACTACTCCATCTGGAGCGATATCCCAATGAGCACCATCGAAGAACGCGTCAAGAAAATCGTCGTCGAACAGCTCGGCGTCAAGGAAGAAGAAGTCACCAACAACGCATCGTTCGTCGATGACCTGGGTGCCGACTCGCTGGACACCGTCGAGCTGGTGATGGCCCTGGAAGAAGAGTTCGAGTGCGAGATCCCGGACGAAGAAGCCGAGAAGATCACCTCGGTGCAGCAGGCCATCGACTACGTCAAGGCGCACGTCAAGAGCTGAGGCTGCGTTCGCGATCGCCATCGGCGCCTGCGTGGGCCCGATGCGCGTGACAATCCCATGGGGCCGCGCATGCGGCCCTGTGTTTTTACAGCGTCAAGGCCGCGCGTATCGCGGTGAGGAGATTTCGCAATGAGCCGTCGTGTCGTCGTAACCGGCATGGGCCTGGTGTCGCCGTTGGGCAATGACCTGGCCAGCAGTTGGGAAGGGATCGTCAACGGACGCTCCGGCATCGGCCCGATCACCCAGATCGATGCGTCTCAGTTCACCACCAAGATCGCCGGCGAGATCAAGGATTTCGATCCGACCAAGTTCATCTCGTCCAAGGACGCGCGCAAGATGGACTCGTTCATCCATTACGGCGTCGGCGCCTCGTTCATGGCGCTGGACGATTCCGGCCTGGAGATCACCGAGGCCAATGCCGAGCGCATCGGCGCGATCCTCGGCTCCGGCATCGGTGGCCTGCTCGGCATCGAGGAGCAGACCATCAAATTCCACGAGGGCGGCGCGCGCAAGATCTCGCCGTTCTACGTGCCCAGCACCATCATCAATATGCTGCCGGGCCAGGTGAGCCTGATCAAAGGGCTGAAGGGGCCGACCTTCTCCGCGGTCTCGGCCTGCGCCACCTCCAACCATTCCATCGGCACCGCGATGCGCATGATCCAGCACGGCGACGCCGACGTGATGCTGGCTGGCGGCGCCGAGCGCGGCTCCTCGCCGACCTCGGTGGGCGGCTTCTGCTCGATGAAGGCGATGTCCACCCGCAACGACGATCCTGCCGCCGCCTCGCGGCCGTGGGACAAGGAGCGCGACGGCTTCGTGCTCGGCGACGGCGCCGGCGTGCTGGTGCTGGAAGAGTACGAACACGCCAAGGCGCGCGGCGCGCGCATCTACGCCGAGCTGGTCGGTTTCGGCGCCAGCTCCGACGCCTTCCACATGACCGCCCCGAGCGAGGACGGCGAAGGCGCCGCGCGCAGCATGGTGGCGGCGATGAAGGACGCCAAGCTCAATCCGGACCAGATCCACTACCTCAACGCGCACGGCACCTCCACGCCGCTGGGCGACCTGGCCGAGACCCTGGCGATGAAGCGTGCGCTGGGCGATCACGCCTACAAGACCATGGTCAGCTCGACCAAGTCGATGACCGGCCACCTGCTCGGTGCCGCCGGCGGTGCCGAGGCGATCTTCTCGGTGATGGCGATCCACGCCGGCATCATCCCGCCGACCATCAACCTGCACGAGCCGGGCGAAGGCTGCGATCTGGACTACGTGCCGAACGTGGCGCGCGAGAAGCAGATCGACGTGGCGATGTCCAATGGGTTCGGCTTCGGCGGGACCAACGGGACGTTGGTGTTCAAGCGGGTCTGAGGGCCGGGATTCGGGAATCGGGAATCGGGAATCGGGAATCGTCACAGCCGGCGCCTCACTCCCGTCGCGCGCGTCCATCTATCGGGCGGCGCGCGTGAGGTCCGCGCGCGTTGCTGCGGTCTCGCTTGGAGCTTGTCTGGCGACGCCTCCCGTTCCCTGACGTTTCTTTCATACTTCCAGCGGATCTTCGATGCTGCGTACTGTTCCCTTGCCGGCCGAGGTCGATCTGCTGGCGCTGCATCGCCTGGCGCCGCAGCGGTATCCGGTGTTGCTGGAATCGGCGGCGTCGGGCACAGCGCAGGGGCGCTGGGATCTGTTGCTGGTCGCCGACGGGCAGGGCCTGCGGCTGGATCGCGACGGGGTCACCCGCGCGCTGGATGGTGCGGCGGTCGCCGGCGATTTCCTCGATGCGCTGGACGCGCACTGGCAGGCCGAGCGCTGCGAACGCGACGAGCCGCGCTGGCCGTTCCGTGGCGGCTGGGCGCTGCTGCTGGACTACGAACTGGCCGCGCAGGTGGAGCCGGTGCTGCAGTTGCCGCCCTCCAGCGCAGCCACGCCCGCGGCGCTGGCCTTGCGTTGCCCCGCCGCGCTGCTGCGCGATCACGTCACCGGCGACTGCGTCGCGCTGGCCGAGCCCGCGCATGCGGCGCTGCTGGACGCCCTGCTCGCCGATCTGCAGGCGCTGCCCGCGGCCGCACCGGCGCCGGCGTGGCAGGGG
>NZ_AQOI01000263.1:0-5612 GCF_000364665.1 Xanthomonas sp. SHU 199 | reverse complement strand
GAGCCGCCGCGGCAGGCGCTGCGCAGTTCGCTTTGGCGGTATCGCGACGGCCAATGGCGCATGCTGTTCCACCAAGGCACGCCGATCCCCGGCGGCGCTTGAAGATCGCGCCGTGGGAGCGGCAGCGCAATCCATGACCAAGAAGACCTCCGCCACGTCCGCGCGCGCCGCCGCGCCGGCGCTGACCCATCTGGACCCGCAGGGATTGCCGACCATGGTCGACGTCTCCGCCAAGGCTGCCACCGCGCGTGTGGCGGTGGCCGAGGCGCAGGTGCGCTTTCCCGCGGCCGTGGCCGCGCAGTTGCGCGCCGACGCGTTGCGCAGCGCCAAGGGCGGCATCGTCGACACCGCGGTGATCGCCGGCACGATGGCGGTCAAGCGCACCCACGAACTGATTCCGTTCTGCCATCCGTTGCCGATCGACGGCTGCCGCTTCGCCATCGACTGGCGCTCGCCGCAGGTGCTGGGCATCGAATGCACGGTGCGCACCGTGCACCGCACCGGCGTGGAGATGGAGGCGCTGACCGGCGCCAGCGTCGCCGCGCTGACCGTCTACGACATGTGCAAGGCGCTGACCCACGCGATGACCATCGGCCCGGTGCGGCTGGTCGGCAAGCGTGGCGGCAAGCGCGACGTCGGGAGCGTGGCATGAGCGTCCAGGTGAGCGTGCTGTACTTCGCCAGCCTGCGCGAGGCCGCGGGCCTGGAACGCGAACAGGTGCATACCGATGCGCCGAACCTGCGCGCGCTGTATGCCGAACTCGACGCGCGCCATGGCCTGCGCTGGCCGCTGGATCGCTTGCGGGTGGCGGTGGACAGCGCCTTCGTCGGCTGGGACGAGGCGGTGCGCGACGGCAGCGAAGTGGTGTTCATCCCGCCGGTTTCGGGAGGCTGAGCCATGTCCACCGAACCGCGTTTCCGGCTGGCCGACCGACCGCTCGACATCGCCACGCTGCGCGCCCCGCTGGCGCACGCCCAGGCAGGCGCCTATGCCAGCTTCGAAGGCTGGGTGCGCGACCACAACGACGGCCGCGCGGTCGACGGCCTGCACTACGAGGCCTACGCCGCACTGGCCGAGGCCGAAGGCCAACGCATCGTCGACGAGGCCCTGGCCCGCTTCGCCATCCTCGACCTGCGCTGCGTGCACCGCGTCGGCGAACTGGCGATCGGCGACTTGGCGGTGTGGGTTGGTGTGGTCGCCGCGCACCGAGGCGCCGCCTTCGACGCCTGCCGCTACGTCATCGACGAGGTCAAGGCGCGCGTGCCGATCTGGAAGCGCGAACGCTATCGCGACGGCGATGCTGGCTGGCTGCATCCGGAGGCGCAGGCGCCGCAACGCGAATAGCAGCGCGCGCGATCAGGCGTTGATCGTGTCTTCGTACAGAAGGGTGGTAACCCCGCCGGCTGACCGCGCCAGGCATCGCCTGCCGCCGTGCGGATTTCTATGCCGTCGCCACGGCCGGAACGAATGACAGGCCGGGATGGGGGTTGCTTTCTGCAGGCGCAGCCGCTGCCTGCGATCTAGGTTGATCGTTCGTCGTCGAGAAGGGTGGTAACCCCGCCGGCTGACCTCGGCGCCCGCGTCGATCGATACCGTTGCTGCCTTCCGGCCCTGGCGGGGTTTTCGACCTAGCGTCGCGAGGGGCCGACGGGGCCACCATAGAGACGAAACCGCGCCGTGGCGCGGTCTTCTCCTCATCGAAACGCGCTACTTGCGGCAGAGCGTTTCAGCGGGGAGGTGCATTCGGAGTTGCCGAAGAAGTAGGCACGCTGCCCAGTCCCTCAATTCCAGACGCGGCAGAGCGTTCTTTGTCCCGCACTGCCGCGCGCATTGTAGCTGGTTGGTCTAGCTCCAGGCTAGTCTGCGCTGCGGTTGACCGGCCGCGCAGTGGGATGGGGCGACGAGGGGCAGAACTCGCCTCCTACCCGGTTCTCCTACCCGGTTCGAACGCGGGTGTTCGATCAAAGAGGCAGGCGCCTGATTGGCGCCTGCCCTTCATTCCGCGGCCTACCTATGTACGATCTCGGATAGCTGGACCTTTCAGGCCGGGTAGCTCTGGTTCGTGCCGCCAACCAAGGTTCCACCTTCCAAGCCCAGTCCCAGGCTGCGCTCGTTGGATGCGGTGCCTAGCGAACTGTCTTGGAATGCAATGCCCCATCGACAGTAATTGGCGCTCGATGGGTTGTTGATCCCGCCACCCCATAGATTCCCATGAGAATGCACCATGGACGAAGCGGAGCCGACAAAGCACCCCGATTGGGTTGTCAAGTCTCGGTTCGTGCTGCCATCCGAATTATAAGCGGATACATGGTTGCCGAATATCGAAACGCCAATGGCATTGTCGATATAGATTGGGCATCCCCTGTAGTACTGGAGGATGTTGCTATTGATGGAGATTTGCCATCCGCCGGCAACGCCTTCGAATTGCTGTACCTTCACGAATCCAAGATCGAAGCCATAACCTACGCCTGTGTTATGGTGAATGTTGATGAAATTTGGAACGCTGGATGCGTTCAGTGCTCTGATGAGGATGCTGTAATTAAATGCGCCATCGAGCATGTTGTCATGAATTTCTCCATGGGCCACGATGGACTTGGATTCAATCAGGATGCTGTTTTCGGCTTGTCCGCCGATATAGTTATCCGAGATGGTGAAACGCTCCGCGCTCCTGATCCTGATGCCGAAGCGAATGCCGGCATTTAATACCTTGGATACCGTTACGCCATTCGTGGTGACGTCGGTGGGTGCGCTGGGTCCGTAGCCTCCGATCCTGCAGTGCGAAATGTTGATATTGTCGTTGCGGGTGGAGTTGGAGGTGGTATCCATGTAGATGCCACACTCGGTATCCTGCAATCCTTCGCGGTTGGCATCCCATATCCCATTGAAGTTGCAGCGATCGATCCAGATGTTGTAGCTGTCGCGCATGTAGATGTTGTTGCGGTTTCCTTCGAACCAGCAGTCTGTTATGCGTACATTCTGGCCGCTGAGGATTTGCAGGTGCGATCCCGTAGTGTTCCTGTTGGTGACGCTGGTCGACGTGCCAGGGACATACGTATCGCCGTTGTTGAACGAGTAGTAATGCCAGAAAAATACTCCCGATACCGTGACATTGCCGGCGCTCGCGGAAGTGCTCCCGACTTGCAGGGTGTCGCCGTACGTGTTCGTCCTGAGGATCCTGCAGTTCTCTGGCGTCGATCCGATCAAGTGGAGACCCGGTCGCGCGACGAGGGTGGCGCTGACTTTATAAACGCCATCCGGGAGATATACCTTGTTGGATGCATCCAGAGCGCGTTGAAACGCGGCAGTGTCATCGGTGGTGCTGTCTCCAACTGCACCGAAGTCTCTTACGCTGACGAATTCGGTGAGCTTGTTCATGACGCTGCGCGTAACCGAGCCCGCACCTGCCTGATTGAACGTGACGTTGGATGCGTCGATGTCTGCCATGGGATTTTCCTTCGATGGGAGGACGGCTGAATGATTGAATGCCTATCAGCTTCTTTTTTGCGTTTTCTTTTTTGGGGAGGGTTGGTGAGGTGTTGTCTTCTAGGCTCGGCTCGCCGCTTTGCAATTGCGTGAATGGCGGCTTGTCGACTGTGGTGCATTGCTTGGTGGACTTGGAGTTTCCATCTTGGTACTCCCGTCTCTCACGGATTGAGACGGTGATGGCCGCCGTGCTGTGCGTTCGGACTGGGGCCAAGCACTCTGGTCTAGAAGGAACTATCGAAGAGCGGAATCTGCCAGCGAATGTCTGCGCGGTACGAGCGTCCGATACGCTTCTGCTTGATACGGGGCAGGGCGGTGTGAGCCCGCGTTCGACCTCGCCGGCGGCCGGCGATTGGACGTGCGTCTAAAGCCCATGGGGAGCCGCGTCAGTCGAGAGGAGGGGCAGATGCGGTGCGGCCGGTGTCCGACAGCCTGCGCGTATGCCAAGCCGTAATGCAAAAAAAACCCCTGCATGCGCAGGGGTTTGTTTACTTCGGAGAGAGAGGGGATTCATTCGGCATCTTGGATGCCTTGAGCTGCGCGCGGCTTCGCCGTGTCGGTCACTAGGTCAGCTTTAGAATCCCGGGGCTTTCATCCCCTCCCAGACGCACGCAAAACGCGCGCGACTGAGCCATCTCAACACTTTCAATCTGGCGGAGAGAGGGGGATTCGAACCCCCGAAGCGCGGTTTAGACGCTTACACACTTTCCAGGCGTGCTCCTTCAACCACTCGGACACCTCTCCGGGTCTTGCGCGGGCCATGCGGTCCGGGCAAGGGCGGGAATTCTAGCCGTCATGGCCGCCGTTCACAAGGCGAGCCGCCGCGGCTGCGCTGACCGGCGTCACCTTTGCCCTGTTCATCGTCGCAGGCAGCCCTGCGCCAAAGGTCGGCGCGCGCGTGATGGCGGCTGACCGGGCTACTGAACGATCGCGATGGCCCGGCGTGGCACAATGGTGGTTCAGATGAAGACGGTCGCCTGATGTCCTATCTCGTTCTCGCCCGCAAGTGGCGCCCCAAGCGTTTCGCCGAGCTGGTGGGGCAGGAGCATGTGGTCCGCGCGCTCACCAACGCGCTGGACAGCGGCCGGGTGCACCACGCCTTTCTGTTCACCGGCACCCGCGGCGTCGGCAAGACCACCATCGCGCGCATCTTCGCCAAGTCGCTGAACTGCGAGCAGGGCACCAGCGCCGACCCGTGCGGTCAGTGCGCGGCCTGCCTGGACATCGACGCCGGCCGCTACATCGACCTGCTGGAGATCGACGCCGCGTCCAACACCGGTGTGGACGACGTGCGCGAGGTGATCGAGAACGCGCAGTACATGCCCTCGCGCGGCAAGTTCAAGGTCTACCTGATCGACGAAGTGCACATGCTCTCCAAGGCGGCGTTCAACGCGCTGCTGAAGACCCTGGAAGAGCCGCCGGAGCACGTGAAGTTCCTGCTCGCCACCACCGACCCGCAGAAGTTGCCGGTGACGGTGCTGTCGCGCTGCCTGCAGTTCAACCTCAAGCGCCTGGACGAGGAGCAGATCCAGGGGCAGATGACCAAGATCCTGGCCGCCGAGCAGATCGAGGTGGATGCCTCGGCGATCGTGCAGCTGGCCAAGGCCGCCGACGGCAGCCTGCGCGACGGCCTGTCGCTGCTCGACCAGGCCATCGCCTATGCCGGCGGTGCGCTGCGCGACGACGTGGTGCGAACGATGCTGGGTACGGTCGATCGCACCCAGGTCGGGGCGATGCTGGACGCCCTGGCCGATGCCGATGGGCAGCGGCTGCTGCAGGTGGTGGCCGGGCTGGCCGAGTTCTCGCCCGACTGGGGCGGGGTGCTGGAGGCGCTGGCCGAGGCCTTGCATCGCATCCAGGTGCGGCAACTGGTGCCTGGCGCGGCCATGCCGGCGCTGGACGGACTGGACCCCGCGCCGCTGGCCGAGCGCCTGCGGCCGGAGATCGTGCAGCTGTGGTACCAGATGGCGCTGAACGGGCGCCGCGACCTGTACCTGGCGCCGAGTCCGCGCGCCGGCTTCGAGATGGCGCTGCTGCGCATGCTGGCATTCCGGCCGATGGGCGCCGCGGCGCTGCCGGCCGGCACCGCGACCGGCGCGGCGGCGCAAGGACACGGCACTGCGCCGGCC
>NZ_AQOI01000262.1:0-1363 GCF_000364665.1 Xanthomonas sp. SHU 199 | reverse complement strand
CGTCGCCGCGGCTCCCTGACGGCCCGCCACTGCCGCTGCCCAGCAGCGAACTGCGTCCGGCCGCGCTGCCGCCCAGCAGCGTGTTGCGCCCGCTGCCGGTATCGCCGCCGCCGTGCTCGCCTGCGTTTTCGCCGCTGGCCGACGCGGCCGGCACCTCGCCCTGCAACGGCGCCGGCAGCAGGTTGGCGTAGTCCACCGGCGCATCCAGCGGGAACGGCTTGTACTCGTAGATGTCGAAGCCCAGTTCGCGCAGGTTGCGGCGCTTGTACTTGTAGGACAGTGCATACACCACCGGGTTGTCGGTGGCGGCCAGGCTGTTGGTGGCCACCACCACGCGCGGTGGCGGGGTGCGCTTGCGCAGGTCGCGGAAGATCTCCTGCGCGGGGTCCGACAGCACCAGGTACGGCGTCTGCAGGATGATCTCCTGGCGTGCGTCGGCGATCAGCCGGTCGAGCTTGGGCGCGGTGGAGATGGCCTTGGGGCCGTGTTCGCGGCGGTGCTTCTGCGGCAGGTCGGCGACGTAGTCCACATGCTTCACCGGCAGCGCCGGCAGCACGAAGGCGTTCTCCACGAAGGCCGGATCGGACGCCTCCTCGCTGACCCGCTGCACCCGCTCCGGGCGCAGGAACTGCGCCGGCGGCATCGCCGGCACGCCCTGGCGCAGCAGCAGCTTGCCGACGTCGTTGAGCCGCGCCACCGGCACGCTGCGCCGCGCCGCCCAGTAGGCGTCGAAGTTGGCGGCCATCGACCGCGCCACCGGGCCGGCGACCAGCACGTCGCGGTCGCGGAAGTTGTACTCGGCGTCCCAGTCGAAATAGTCGTCCTGGTAGTTGCGCCCGCCGACCACGCCGATCGCATCGTCGATCACCAGCAGCTTGTTGTGCATGCGCTGGTTGAAGCGGCGGAAGCAGCACAGCACGCTGGCGGCGTAGTGGAAGTAGTTGGGCTTGGCCAGGCCGAAGGTGGGGTTGTAGATGCGCAGCGAGAAGTTCTCGTGCGCGCCGGCCAGGGCGCCGAGGATCTGCAGGTCGGAGATCGCCGAGAGCTGGTCGATCAGCACCCGCACCTGCACGCCGCGCCGCGCCGCGGCCAGCAGTTCGTCCATCACCAGCCGCGCGCTGTCGTCCTTGTCGAAGATGTAGGTCTGCAGGTCGATGCTGCGGCTGGCGCTGCGGATCAGGTTGATCCGCGCCACCAGCGCCTCTTCGCCGTGGTCGAGGATGGTGGCGTAGTGCCGCGGCGCGCCGGCGCCGGACTGGGCGAAGGCCTTGCCGGCCAGCCCGCGCAGCGGCGAGGCCAGCGCGCAGTGGTCCCCGCGCGTGCAGTCGACCTGGCGGTCGCGCGCGGCCTCGGCGATCGCCAC
>NZ_AQOI01000261.1:0-8524 GCF_000364665.1 Xanthomonas sp. SHU 199 | reverse complement strand
GGCTCGCGCAGCCGCTGCCGAGCAGCAGCGCCACCACCACCAGCACCCGCATCAATTTCGATATCACCGAGTGGCCGCCTCGGTCAGGCGTGCGCGCAGCACGAAGGTGACCCGGTCGCTCAAGGCCAGATCCCACTTGTCCATTCCGTAACGTCCACGCAATACCGTACCGCGGCTGATGACGTCGCAATCATAGCCTGCGCGGGTGCATGCGGCCGGCATGACGGTCAGCGTCTCGGCGTGGCTGACCCCGCGGATGCTCAGGATGCCGGGGATCGGCCCGCCCTTGCCCAGCACCTGCGGCGAGAACGGCTGCGAGTCGAAGGACACGGTGGGGTAGCGCGGCGCGTCGAAGAAATCCTCGCCGCGCATCCAGCCGGTGTAGCGCGGCTTGCCGGGGATTTCCACGTAGGCGGTGAACAGGCGCAGGTGCACCTGATGGCGGCCGTCGGGCAGCACGTGCACGGTGCCCTCGTAGCGCGGGAAGAAGCCTTCGATGCGCTGGCCGAAGCGGGTGCGGATCTCGAACCCGAAGCGCGACTGCGCCGGGTCCAGGGCGTATTCGCCGGGCGCCAGCAAGGCCGGCGTCACCTGCGCGTGGCCGACGGCGCACCACAGACACAACGGCAGCAGCGCGGCGCACAGCGCCGGCCGCAGGAACCTGCGCAGCGGGCTCAGGGCCACCAGAACGCGGTCAAGCGCGCCACGCCCGGCTCGATCGCCGCGTCGTGCGGGACCCCGAGCACGGCGACGCTGGCGGTGGGCATGCCGCGGTAGTCGCCGGACTGGCCGCTGTGCATCAGCGCCGCCAGCCGCTCCAGGCCCGGGTTGTGGCCGACCAGCAACAGCCGCTCGACGTCGCGGTGGCCGTCCAGCAGATCGGCCAGGGTGCCCGAGGTCGCCTCGTAGATGCGCGGCTCCAGGCGCTGCTCGACGTAGCCGGTCAGCTCCAGCACCGCCTCCAGGGTTTCGCGCGCGCGCCGCGCCGGCGAACACAGCACCCGGTCCGGCACCAGCCGCTGCTCCAGCAGCCAGCGCCCGGCGGCTTCGGCCTCGGCCAGGCCGTGCGGCGACAGCGGCCGGTCGAAATCGGCCTGGCCGGTGTCGGCCGGTTCGGCGTGGGCATGGCGCAGCAGGATCACTTCTCGCAAAACGATGGTCATCGGTCAGGCCTTCTTGAGCCACTTGAGCAACGGTTCCCAGTCCTGCTGGTGGTCGCGGACCTGGACGGAGTGGTAATCGAACAGGCTGCGGCCCAGCCCCACCAGCACCACGTAGGCCTGGCTGTCGCGCAGTTGCGCCACCACCGGGTAGGGCCATTCGCCCAGCATCTGCAGCGCCTGCTGGGTGGCATTGGTCCAGGGTTTGCTGCGGTTGAGCACCAGCCCGACCGGCAGCTTGCGCTGGTGCACCCGCGGCACCTTGGCGAGGGTGTTGAGGAAGCCGACGGTGGCCTCGATGTCCAGCGCCGAGGGCATCACCGGCACCACCACCGCGTCGGCCTCGTCGAGGAAGTGGGTCAGGTCCTCGGCCATGGCGCCGGCGGCGGCGTCGACGATCACCCGCTGCGCGTCGTCGGGCAGCGCCGCGCGCCAGCTGCGCTTGCGGCTGGCGTCGATCGGCAGCACCGCGCTGTCCAGCCCGGCACGGCGTTCGGCCCAGCGGGTCGAGGAGCCCTGCGGATCGGCATCGGCCAGCACCGTGCGCTTGCCTGCCAGCGCGTAGGACGCCGCCAGGTGCGTGGCGACCGTGGTCTTGCCCACGCCGCCCTTGGAGCCGGCCACCAGGATCGTCTTCATGCACGCCTCGCTTCCGGGGGAAGAAGCCGGAGCGTACACCGGCCCTACGTCAGCCGGTAGTCAACGCGCAGCACGCCGCCAGCCGCCGGGCTTGCTATCGTGGCGGCCCCCTTCGCCTTCCGATGCCATGAGCGAGCTGCAGGACCTGGTCGCGCTGATCCGCGCCAACACGCCCCTGATCGTGATCGAGACGCAGGAGGAGGCGCGCATCGTCGACCTGTTCCGGCAGGCCTTGATGCAGGTCTGGCGCGCCCTGCACCGCTGGTCGATCACCGAGGGCCTGCGCCGCATCGACCTGGACCGCGAGGACCCGCCGAGCGGGCCGCCGGACGCCAGCGCGGTGCTGCAGGCGATCAAGCAGGCCGATCAGCGCGGCATCTACCTGCTGCTCGACGTCACCCCGTACCTGGGCTACGCCAGCCACCAGCGGCTGCTGCGCGACATCGTCGAGCGCCGCCACTGCCAGCCGCACGTGCTGGTGCTGATCGGCACGCGGATCGAGCTGCCGGCCGAGCTGGAAGCGCTGGCGACCCGCTTCAATCCGCGCCTGCCCGACGCCAACGCCCTGCTGAAGATGGTGCAGGAGGAGGCGCTGGGCTACGCGCGCGAGTTCGGCGGACGCCGGGTGGAGGTCGACGGCGATGCGGTCAAGCAGATCCTGCGCAATCTGCGCGGGCTCAGCCTGATCGACGCGCGGCGCATCGCCCGGCAACTGATCTACGCCGACGGCGCGCTCACCGCATCCGATCTGCCGCAACTTGCCAAGCTCAAGTTCGAACTGCTCAACCGCAGCGGCCACCTGCAGTACGACAACGATGCCACGCGCTTCGAGGACGTGGCCGGTGCGCGCCGGCTCAAGCAATGGATCGCACAGCGCCGCGCGGTGTTCGCCGGCACCGCGCCGCCGGGGCTGGACCCGCCCAAGGGCGTGCTGCTGCTCGGCGTGCAGGGCTGCGGCAAGTCGATGCTGGCCAAGGCCACCGCGGCGGGGTTCGGCGTGCCGCTGCTGCGCCTGGACATGGGCGCGCTGTACGCCAAGTACCACGGCGAGACCGAGAAGAACCTGCGCGACGCGCTGGCCGCGGTCGAGCAACTGGCGCCGTGCGTGCTGTGGATGGACGAGATCGAGAAAGGCCTGGCCAGCGGCGGCGAGGACGGCGGCGTATCGCGGCGCGTGCTCGGCACGCTGCTGACCTGGATGGCCGAACGCGGCAGCGCCGACGGCAGCACCGCGGTGTTCATCGTCGCCACCGCCAACCAGGTGCACGAGCTGCCGGCGGAACTGCTGCGCAAGGGCCGCTTCGACGAGATCTTCTTCGTCGACCTGCCCGACCCGCAGACGCGCGTGGAGCTGTTGCGCCTGCACCTGACGCGGCGGCAGCTGCATGCGGACGCGTTCGCGCTGCCGGCCTTGGCTGCCGCCGCCGACGGGTTCTCCGGTGCCGAGATCGAGCAGGCGATCGTCTCCGGGTTGTATGCCGCGCACGCCGAACAGCGGCCGCTGGACACCGAGCTGCTGATGCAGGAGATCCGCACTACCCGACCGCTGTCGGTGCTGATGGCCGAACAGGTGCAGGCGCTGCGCAGCTGGGCCAGCGGACGGACGGTGCCGGCGGATTAGCGGCGGGCGGTTGCTGAGATCAGGGGATGCCGCTGTGCGAGGCTGCGCCCGACCCTCACCCCAACCCCTCTCCCGGGGGGAGAGGGGCTTACGCTTCTCCTTCTCCCGTCGGGACCACGGCCCCCTTTTTGGGGGAAGGTGCCCCGCAGGGGCGGATGAGGGTACGACGCGCACGCCATCCCACACCCGCCAATCCAGGCACCGCCCACGGCGCAGGCTCAACGCAACGCCCCCAACAACCACGCCCACGCCGGCAAGGTGACCAGCGACAGCAGAATCCCGTAGCCGACCAGGGCCGCGGCCAGGCGCGGGGCCAGGCGATGCGAGATCGCCAGCAGCGCGGCGGTGATCATGGTCGGCATTGCCGATTCCAGTACGTTGGCCTGCAGCGCCTGCCCGCGCAGGCCCAGCGCCCACGACAGCGGCCAGGCCAGAGCCGGCAGCACCAGCAGCTTCAACAGCAGGCCGGCGGCCAGCGGCGCCAGTTCCTCGCGCGGCAAGCGCAACTGGATCGAGAATCCCACCGCCAGCATCACCAGCGGCAGCATCGCATCGGCCAGGTGCTGCAGGCCGGAGGCGATCCACGCCGGCGGCTGCGCCGGCATCAGGGTCAGCGCGAACAGCAGCGCCCACAGCGGCGGGAACCGCGCCATGCGCAACAACGTCTGCCGCGGCGATGGCGGCGCCTCGCCGCTGTAGCGCGCCAGCACGTACAGGCCGAAGCTGGACAGCAGCACGAAGGTGCCGAACTGGTCGTAGACCACCGCATACGGCAAGGCCGCCTCGCCGAGCAGCGCGCGCACCATCGGGTAGCCGATGAAGCTGGAATTGCCCAGCGCCACGCACAGCAGCAGCACCGCCTGCTGATCCCGGCGCAGCCGCAACGGCCGGCGCAAGCCCAGCATCGCCAGCGCGCTCACGCCGGTCAGCAGCCACGGCGTCAGCATCAATCCGAGCAGTTCCAGATTGAACTGCAGGCGCGGCACGTAGATCAGCACCGAGGCAGGCAGGCACAGGTACAGCACCACCCCGTTGAGCACCTCGGTGGTGTTGGCCGGCAGGACGCGCTGACGCGCGAACAGCTTGCCGAGCGCCAGCATGACCAACATCAGGGCGAACGCATCGAAAGCCATCGGCACAGCACGAAATCAGCGGGTACACGGCATCATCGCATGGCATGCGCACGCAGGCCGTCGAGGCACCGCGCGACCGAAGCCGTGCCTAGCCCGCGCTCAACCGCGAGCCGGCACGCCGCGCAGGAGCGACACCACCGTGCGCTGTGCGACCGCACACGACCGGCACCACCGATGGCGCCGGTCGTGTCGCGCTTTCTGGACCCGCGTGCCTCAGGGCCAGGCCGGCGGCGCGGCCTTCCAGGCGGCCTGCACTTCGGCCAGGGTCGCGCGCTCGTCGTCGCGCCAGGCCGGCAGCAACGCCGCGAAATCGGCGGTGGCGCCCCACTTGTCCGGCCAGGTGCGTGCCGCCGCGGCGTACCACTTCACGGCCTCGTCCTTGCGCTGCAGGCGCCACAACGCCAGCGCCAGGGTCGGCGGCAGCCAGTCCGGCGCCGCCGGGCGGCCGTTGACCAGTGCGCTCCACTGCGCCAGCGCGCGCGCCGGATCACCTGCGCGCAGCAGGTCCCAGCCATAGTTCCACTGCACCTGGCGCCGCTGCACGCCGGCGGGCAGCCCGTGCAACGCGGCCTGATACAGCTGTTCGCCCAGTTCCTGGCGGCCGCCGGCCATGGCGATGCCGGCCAGCTGCGCGCGCGCCTCGTTGGCGTTGGGATCGCGCTGCACGGCACTGGCCAGACGATCCACCAGGGCCTCGCCGCTGCCGGCGATGGCGGTGACCGGACGGGTGGTGCCGCGGTCTTCGTCGAAGTAGAACTCTTTCGGTGCCGGCAATGCCTGCGCCCGCACGCTGGCCGCGGTGGCCAGGCCGATGCAGGCCAGCATCGCGGCCACTGCGTATGTGTATGCCTTCACTGCTGCAATCCCCTGGAGTGATCCCCTCACCCGGGTCCCATCCTACCCCGCCACGGCCGGCGTGGACGAGAACGGGTGCAAAAATCGCCGCTGATACAATCGGGGCGATCGCGCGCGGCAGGCGCTGCGCGCCCGCCAGCCTTCCATTTCCGGGCAAGCCATGAACCGCATCGCCGATCCGCGTCCGTCGTCCTCCCTCGCCGCAGCGGCCGCCGACGGCGTGGACACCCGCTATACGCTGGAAGACAAGTACACCCGCACCGATGGCCGCATCTATCTGTCCGGGGTGCAGGCGCTGGTGCGGCTGCCATTGATGCAGCAACTGCGCGACCGCGCCGCCGGGCTGAACACCGGCGGCTTCGTCAGCGGCTACCGCGGCAGCCCGCTGGGCGGTTTCGACCTGGAACTGTGGCGCGCACGCAAGCATCTGGACGCGGCCAACGTGGTGTTCAAGCCCGGACTCAACGAAGACCTGGGCGCGACCATGGTCTGGGGCACGCAGCAGACCAACCTGTTCCCCGGCGCGCGCGTGGATGGCGTGTATGCCATGTGGTACGGCAAGGGCCCGGGCGTGGACCGCTGCGGCGACGTGTTCAAGCACGGCAACGCCGCCGGCACCTCGCGCCATGGCGGCGTGCTGGCGCTGGCCGCCGACGACCACGCGTGCCGCAGCTCGACCCTGCCGCACGGCTCGGAAGACGAGTTCGTCAGCGCGATGATGCCGGTGCTCAATCCGGCCGGGGTGCAGGACATCCTCGACATGGGCCTGCTCGGCTGGGCGATGAGCCGCTACACGGGGCGCTGGATCGGCTTCAAGACCATCGCCGAGACGGTGGAATCCTCGGCCTCGGTGCAGGTGGATCCGTTCGCGCGGCAGATCGTGCTGCCGGAGGATTTCGACCTGCCGCCGGGCGGCCTCAACATCCGCTGGCCGGATCCGCCGCTGGACCAGGAAATGCGCCTGCATCGCTACGCGGTGCGCGCGGCGCAGGCCTTCGCCCGCGCCAACGGCATCGACCGCACGGTGATGGATGCGCCGCAGGCGCGGCTGGGCATCGTCACCACCGGCAAGAGCTACCTGGACGTGCTGCAGGCACTGGAATACCTGGGCCTGGACGCGGACGCCTGCGCGCGCATCGGCATCCGCGTGTACAAGGTCGGCATGACCTGGCCGCTGGAGCCGCTGGGCATCGCCGCGTTCGCGCGCGGGCTGCAGGACATCGTCGTGGTGGAGGAGAAGAAAGCCTTCATCGAGCGGCAGATGAAGGAACAGTTCTACAACTGGCCGGCCAGCGCCGGCCCGCGCCCGAGCATCGTCGGCAAGTACGACGAGGCCGGCGAATGGATCCTGCCGTCCACCGGCGAACTGACCCCGGCCACCATCGCCGGGGTGATCGGCCGGCGCATCCTGCGCCTGCCGCAGTCGGCCGCGGTGAACACCGACTCGATCGAACAGCGGCTACGCTGGATGGAAGCCAAGGAAGCCGAGATGGCGCTGCCCCGCGCCAACTTCCCGCGCGTGCCGCACTATTGCTCCGGCTGCCCGCACAACACCTCCACGGTGGTGCCGGAAGGCTCGCGCGCGCTCGGCGGCATCGGCTGCCACTACATGGTGACGTGGATGGACCGCGCCACCGACACCTTCACCCACATGGGCGGCGAAGGCGTCACCTGGGCCGGGCAGGCACCGTTCACCGACACCCCGCACGTGTTCCAGAACCTGGGCGACGGCACCTATTTCCACAGCGGCTCGCTGGCGATCCGCCAGTCGATCGCCGCCGGCGTCAACATCACCTACAAGATCCTCTACAACGACGCGGTGGCGATGACCGGCGGACAGCCGGTGGACGGCACCCTCAGCGTGCCCGACATCGCCCGGCAGATGCGTGCCGAAGGCGTGCACACCATCGCCCTGGTCAGCGACGACATCGGCAAGTGGACGCGACGCCGCGAGCTGTTCCCCAGCGACGTGGAGTTCCACGACCGCAGCGAGCTGGACGCGGTGCAGCGGCGGCTGCGCGAGGTCAAGGGCACCAGCGTGCTGATCTACGACCAGACCTGCGCCACCGAGAAGCGGCGCCGGCGCAAGCGCGGCAAGCTGCCCGATCCGCCCAAGCGCGTGCTGGTCAACTCGCTGGTCTGCGAAGGCTGCGGCGACTGCGGCGAGAAGAGCTTCTGCGTGTCGGTGCTGCCGAAGGAGACCGAATACGGGCGCAAGCGCCAGATCGATCAGTCCAGCTGCAACAAGGACTACTCCTGCGTGTCCGGGTTCTGCCCCAGTTTCGTGACCGTGCACGGCGGGCAGCCGCGCAAGGGCCGCAAGGCCGACGCCGCGGCGCTGCTGGAGCAATTGCCGGCACCGACCTTTCGCAGCGACCTGAGCCAGCCCTGGAACATCCTCATCACCGGTGTCGGCGGCACCGGCGTGGTCACCATCGGCGCGCTGCTGGGCATGGCCGGACACCTGGAGGGCAAGGGCGCCAGCGTGCTCGACCAGACCGGCCTGGCGCAGAAGGGCGGCGCGGTCACCACGCATATCCGCATTGCGCGCCAGCCCGAAGATCTGCACGCGGTGCGCATCGCCGCCGGCGAGGCCGACCTGGTGCTGGGGTGCGACATGGTGGTGGTCAACGACTACTGGGCGCTGTCCAAGGTGCGCGGCGATCGCTCGCAGGTGGTGCTGAACAGCTACGAGGCGATGCCGGGCACCTTCACCACGCACCCGGACATGCAGTTCCCGGCCGCCGAGATCATTGCCGGCGTGCGCCTGGCGCTGGGCGGGCGCGATCCGCTGTTGCTCGACGCCACCCAGCTGGCCACCGCCCTGCTCGGCGACGCCATCGCCAGCAACCTGTTCATGCTCGGCTACGCCTGGCAGCAGGGCCTTGTGCCCTTGTCGCACGCGGCGCTGATGCGCGCGATCGAACTCAACGGCGCAGCGGTGGCGATGAACCAGCAGGCCTTCGCCTGGGGCCGCCTGGCGGCGCTGGACCTGCCGGCGGTGCGACGCGCGGCGGGCCTCGCCGATCCGGCCGCGGACGAACGCGAACGCCAGGCGCCGGGGCTGCAGCAGCTGCCACCCGGCGAGTGGGAAGGCCACGAGGCCGGCGCCAGCG
>NZ_AQOI01000260.1:0-8614 GCF_000364665.1 Xanthomonas sp. SHU 199 | reverse complement strand
GGGCGCGCGCTGCCGCCACAGCGCCAGCGCCTGGGCGGCGGCCGCGCTGTCGTTGGCGAGCATGGCGATGCGGGTGGCGCGCTCGGCCAGGCCGGCATCGCCGGGGCTGTCGTTGGCGGCCTGCAGGTACCAGCGCGAGGCGTCGGCCAGTTGGCCGGCCTGCAACGCGAACTCGCCGGCCAGCACCGGGGTCATCACGTCCTGGGCGGGACTCGGTGCCTTGGCCGCGGCCGGTGCGGCCACGGCGGCGATTGCGGACAGCAGCAGAAAGGTACGGATGCGAATCAGTGCGGGCATCGGAAGCGGCCGGGCCGTAAAATGGGGCCCTGAATGGCCAGCAGCTTATCGCAAGCAACTGAACAGATGACGTTGTGGGTGCTCGGATTGAACCACCAGACCGCGCCGGTCGACCTGCGCGAACGGGTGGCATTCGCCGGCGACGCATTGCCGCGCGCGCTGCAATCGCTGCGTGGGTTGCCCGACGTCGCCGAGGCGGCGCTGCTGTCCACCTGCAACCGCACCGAGCTGTACGCCATCGCCGGCGATGCGCAGCACCTGGCCGACTGGCTGGACTCGCATGCCGCCGGCCTGCACGGCTATCTGTACCAGCATCAGGACGCGGACGCGGTGCGACACCTGTTCCGGGTCGCCACCGGGCTGGACTCGATGGTGCTGGGCGAGCCGCAGATCCTCGGCCAGGTGAAGGACGCCTGGTCGCTGGCACGCGAGCATGGGGCGATGGGCAGCCGCCTGGACCGCCTGTTCCAGCAGACCTTCTCGGTGGCCAAGCGCGCGCGCACCGACACCCGCGTGGGCGCCAATCCGGTCTCGGTCGCCTCCACCGCGGTGCGCCTGGCGCAGAGTTCCTTCGCCCGGCTCAGCGAATCCACCGTGCTGCTGGTCGGCGCCGGCGAGACCATCGAGCTGGCCGCCAAGCATCTCAGCGAGGGCCGCGTGCGGCGTCTGCTGATCGCCAACCGCACCCTCGCCCACGCGCAGGAATTGGCCAGCCGCCACGGTGGCGTGGCGCTGCCGCTGAGCGAGCTGGAACGCCACCTGCACGAGGCCGACGTGGTGTTCTCGGCCACCGCCGCGCGCGAGCCGGTGGTGACGCGGGCGCAGGTCGAACAGGCGCTGCGCGCGCGCAAGCACAAGCCGATGCTGCTGTTCGACCTGGCGGTGCCCCGCGACATCGAGGCCGGCGTGGCCGACCTGGCCGACGCCTACCTGTACACCGTCGACGACCTGGAGCGCGCGGTCGAGGACAACCGCCGCGGCCGCCGCGAGGCCGCCGAGGCGGCCGAGGCGATCATCGACCTGCAGGTGGTGCGCTACATGGAGGCGCTGCAGGCCAGCACCCGCCAGGCGCCGCTCAAGCGCCTGCGCGCGCACGGCGACAGCACCCGCGACGACGTGCTGGCCAAGGCGCGGCAGCAACTGGCGCACGGCAAGCCTGCCGACGAGGTGCTGGAATTTCTCGCCAACACCCTGACCAACCGCCTGCTGCATCCGCCCACCGCGGCGCTGCGCGAGGCGGCGCTGCGCGGCGACGCCGAGCTGGCGCGCGCCGCCGAGCGCCTGTTCCCGGAGAAGCCGGGCTATTTCCACCCCATTCTGAAGACCGATGACACCGACCCTGCGCCGTAAGCTGGAGGCGCTGGCCGAGCGTCGCGAAGAACTCGAACGCCTGCTGTCCGACCCCGAGGTGGTGAGCGACAACACGCGCTTCCGCGACTACTCGCGCGAATTCGCGCAACTGGAGCCGGTCGCCGCCGCGCTGGCCGCCGAGGCCGCGGCCAAGGCCGACCTGGCCTCGGCCGAGGCGATGCGCGCCGATCCGGAACTGCGCGAACTGGCCGAGGAGGAAATCACCGCCGCGCAGGCGCGCCTGGCCGAACTGGACGCGGAACTGGCGCTGCTGCTGGTGCCGCGCGATCCGCGCGACGACGGCAACCTGTTCCTGGAAGTGCGTGCCGGCACCGGCGGCGACGAGGCGGCGATCTTCGCCGGCGACCTGTTCCGCATGTATGCGCGCTACGCCGAACGCCAGGGCTGGAAGGTGGAAGTGGAATCGGACAGCCCCGGCGAGCACGGCGGCTACAAGGAAGTCGTGGCGCGCATCGTCGGCCGCGGCGCCTACTCCAAACTCAAGTTCGAGTCCGGCACGCACCGCGTGCAACGCGTGCCGGCGACCGAATCGCAGGGCCGCATCCACACCTCCGCGGCGACGGTGGCGATCATTCCCGAGGCCGACGACGTGGAGGAGATCGCGATCAACCCGGCCGACCTGAAGATCGACACCTTCCGCTCCTCCGGCGCCGGCGGCCAGCACGTCAACAAGACCGAGTCGGCGATCCGCATCACCCACGTGCCCAGCGGCGTGGTGGTGGAGTGCCAGACCGAGCGCAGCCAGCATGCCAACCGCGACAAGGCGCTGAAGCGGCTCAAGGCGCAGCTGCTGGAGGCCGAGCGCAGCAAGCAGGCCGCGGCCGAGGCGCAGGACCGCAAGCTGCAGGTCGGAAGCGGCGACCGCAGCCAGCGCATCCGCACCTACAACTTCCCGCAGGGCCGCATCACCGACCACCGCGTCGAGGGCCTGACCCTGTACGACCTGCCGAACGTGATCGAGGGCGACCTCGATGCGCTGATCGGACGCCTGAGCCACGAGCACCAGGTCGACGAACTGGCGCGCCTGAGCGACAGCCCATGAGCGTGCGCGTGCGCCAGGCCGATGCGCACGACCTGCCGGCGCTGGCAACGCTGTTCGATGCCTACCGGCAGTTCTACGGGCAGGTGCCGGATGCGGCGACTGCGCACGACTTTCTCGCCGCGCGCATGGCCCGCGCCGAGTCGGTCGTGCTGCTGGCCGAACGCGATGCGCAGGCCGCCGGCTTCGTGCAGTTGTATCCGTCTTTCTCCTCGGTGCGGGCGGCACGGCTGTGGATCCTCAACGACCTGTACGTCGCCCCGGCGCACCGCCGCCACGGCGTGGCGCAGGCGCTGCTGCATGCCGCCGAACGCCATGCCGCGGACGATGGCGCAGTGCGCATCGTGCTGGAGACGGCGCAGGACAACCTCGCCGCGCAGGCCCTGTACCGCGCCTGCGGCTGGCAGCAGGACCTGAGCGCGCAGCACTACGTCAAGGCGCTGGTGCCGTGAGCGTGCGCCGTCCGCGATCGGTCGCGGCCGCCACGGCGGCATGAACGGCGGCGTCGACGAACGCCTGCAACTGCAGGCCGCGGTGCGGCGCGATCCGCAGGACTTCCTGGCCTGGGTGATGCTCGCCGACGCCGAACTCGGCGTCGGCGCAGTGGCGGCCGGCGAACAGGCCGCCGTGCGTGCGCTGCAGTTGCGCCCGGGACATCCGGAGGCGCTGGCGCGGCTGGGCCGGGTGCGCTGGACCCAGGGTCGCCATGCCGACGCAGCGCAGGCATTGCGCGAGGCACTGCGGCAAGCGCCCCAGCACCCCGGCATCGCGGTATGGCTCGGCCACGCCCTGGAAGACAACGGCGAGGCCGAAGCCGCAGCGCAGGCCTACGCGCATGCGCACGCCCTGCTGCCGCAGGAGCCATCGATCGCCGCCTACCTGCTGAACTGGCGCCGCAAACTGTGCGACTGGCGCGGGCTGGACACGCTGTCGCAGCAGGTGCGCAGCGCGGTGCAGCAAGGGCATCCGGCGATCGAACCGTTCGCCTTCCTCAACGAGGACGCGGGCGCGGACGAACAACTGCGCTGCGCGCGCAACCGCGCCCAGGCGCTGGCGCGCAGCCTCGCACCGCTGCCGGCTGCGCAGGTGCGCCGCGATGGCGCGTTGCGCATCGGCCTCCTGTCCAACGGCTTCGGCGCGCATCCCACCGGCCTGCTGACCGTTGCCCTGTTCGAGCGCTTGCGCGCGCATGCCGACCTGCAGGTGCACCTGTTCGCGCTCAACGGCGACGACCGCAGCGCGCTCCGTGCGCGGCTGCAGGCGGCTGCACATGCCTGGCACGACGTGGCCAGACAGCCGCATCGTCAGATCGCCCAGCGCATCCGCGATACCGGCATCGACCTGCTGTTCGATCTGCGCGGTTGGGGCGGCGGCGGCACGCCGGAAGTGCTGGCGTTGCGTCCGGCACCGGTGCAATTGAACTGGCTGGCCTACCCCGGCACCTCCGGCGCACCCTGGATCGACTACGTGGTCGGCGACGCCTACGCGTTGCCGCCGGCGCTGGCCGCGCACTACAGCGAGCGGGTGCTGCGGCTGCCGCGCGCGTTCCAGCCGTCCGACGATACCCGCCATGTCGGCACCCCGCCCGCGCGCCGCGACTGCGGCCTGCCCGAGCACGGCACTGTGTTCTGCTGCTTCAACAACAGCTACAAGCTCGGCCCGCGCAGCATGGCGCGGATGCTGGAGGTGCTGCGCCAGGTGCCGGACAGCGTGCTGTGGCTGCTGTCCGGCCCGGGCCAGGCCGATGACCGACTGCGTGCGGCCGCCGCGGCGGCCGGCGTGGACCCGACGCGCCTGCGTTTCATGCCCAAGCTGGCGCATCCGGACTATCTGGCACGCTACCGGCACGCCGACCTGTTCCTGGACACGCATCCATACAACGCCCACACCACCGCCTCCGATGCCTTGTGGGCCGGCTGCCCGGTGCTGACCTGCCCCGGCAGCACCTTCGCCGCACGCGTGGCCGGCAGCCTCAATCATCATCTCGGCCTGGACGACATGAATGCCGCCGACGACGCAGCGTTCGTCGCCACCGCGGTGCGCCTGGGGCGCGATCCCGCGGCGCTGCAGGCATTGCGCGAACGATTGCACGCACGGCGCGCGGACAGCGGCCTGTTCGACATGCGCGGCTTCGCCGACGACTTCGCCGCGCTGCTGCGCGACACGGCTTCGCGCCATGGCTGGGAAGGCGCAGGCTCGACCTGATCGATCGCTCACGGATGCGCCACAATTCCGCGGCGGCACATCCAGCAACGGACGGCGTAGCGACGTATCGCCAGTCAACGTCGCCATCGACATCACCGCCGGTACATCCGCATCGCCGTCTCCCATCGCCGCGCGCGCTTGCGTCACAGCGCACGGGTGGTGTGGACGAGCGTCGCTGCAGGTCGCAGCGACCCAGCCAACGGCAGTCCGTGAGGCGCATGGGCGCAGTCGCCAGCGTGCAAGTCGAGCTACCGAAGCGCTTGACCTCAAGTGGACTTGAGGTCCGACACTGCGCGCACGCTCCTCGTGCAGATCCCGCAATGTCGCTGCCGCTCCCGATTCCGACGCCCGATTCTTCCGCCCCCGTTCGCAGCATGCTGCTCGCCGAAGCCCCCATTCCGGATCGCGCCGCGCTGTTCGACTGCATGCGCGGCCTGTGCGATCATCGGCTGCATGCCCTGACCTGGATGGAATCGCTGGGCGATGCCCCCGACCTGCTGTACGCACGCTGCTGCTGCGACGCGGCGCCAGCACTGCATGGACTGCTGCGCGCACGCCTGCCGGCGCTGCGGCGGACGCTGCGGCGCTACCGGCGCATCCGCAGCGGCGTATCCGATCCGCACCGGGCAGCGTCCTGCGTGGTGATGACCCGCGTCCCGACCCGCAATGCAGCGCAGGCGCAAGGCCGCGCCGATGCCGCGTTCGCCGCCCTGCAGGATGGCGCACATGCGCTGCGCGGCCTGATCGCCGCGCACCTGTACCTGTCGGACGACGGCCGCACCCTGCTCGAATGCACCGAGTGGCACAGTGCGGAGGCACAGCGACGCGCCATGCAGCGCGAACCCGAGCGCCTGCCGCTGGCCGCCGATCGTGCCGCCAGCGTCCGTCGCTTCCGGCCACGCACCCTGGTCCTGCCATGCGACGGCACGACCCCGGTCCACCTCCACGCCTGAATCGGCGGGCGCGCGCCAGCAACGTGCGCGGATGCGGCTCCCCGCCCGGGCGGCGATCCCGGCGCGCGATCACCACGCCCAAGCGCACACTTCGGCGGCCCGAAGCGCCCCCATTGCCGTCGTCCACGACAACCCGCCAACCCCGCCGTAGCCGCGGCTGAAGCGCCAACGCGCCCAGGCTGTACGCCGGCCGGGCGAGCCGCTAGGCTGCCGGCATGACCGCCAACGCCGACTTCATCGCATTGAACCTGTGCGTGCTGACCGTCTCGGACACGCGCAGCCTCGACCAGGACAGCTCCGGCGACTATCTGGTCGCCGCTCTCGGCGGCGTCGGCCATCGCCTGCACGCACGGGAACTGCTGCCTGACGACCGCTATCGGATGCGCGCCACGGTCTCGGCCTGGATCGCCGATCCGGAGGTGGACGGCATCCTGGTCACCGGCGGCACCGGCTTCACCGGCCGCGATTCCACGCCCGAGGCGCTGCTGCCGCTGCTGGACAAGGAGATGCCAGGCTTCGGCGAGCTGTTCCGCGCGATCAGCGTCGAGGAGATCGGCACCTCCTCGCTGCAGTCGCGCGCCTTCGCCGGCCTGGCAAACGCCACCTTCCTGTTCTGCCTGCCCGGCTCCACCTCGGCCTGCCGCACGGCCTGGGAGCGGATCATCGCCGCGCAGCTGGATGCCCGCACCCGCCCCTGCAATCTGGCCACGCTGCGCCCGCGGCTGAAGGAATGACCTGGACTCCCGCATGCCCCTGGACACCACGTTGCGCCTGCTGGCCAAGGCCAGCGGCATGAGCGCCGCGGATATCGCCGCGGCCATCCCGCGCGCCGGCGCGGCCACGGTCAAGGCCTGGATGGCGGGCGAAAAGCTACCCGGACGCGCCCAACTCACCGCGCTGGCACGCACCTTCGGCGTGCCCGCCGGCGCCCTGCTCGGCGAACTGGCCAGCCAACTGGACCCGGCACGCACCCGCGGCGAACACGATCTGCTGCAGGCCTACCGCGCCCTCGACACCCGCCAGCAGGGCGCGCTGCTGGAAGTGGCGCGCAGCATGGCCGGCACCGGCACCGGCACCCGCAAGCGGAGCAGCAAATGAGCCACCTCAAGCGCAAGCAGTACAAGGCCCTGATGCAGCCGCTGCAACTGGAACTGACCGCGATGGCGCAGGCGGTGCAGCACAGCGGCGAGCGCGTGCTGGTGCTGTTCGAAGGCCGCGACACCGCCGGCAAGGGCGGCGCGATCCAGGCCATCGCCGAACACCTGAACCCGCGCCAGTGCCGCGTGGTCGCCCTGCCCAAGCCGACCGACCGCGAAGCCACGCAGTGGTATTTCCAGCGTCACATCGCGCATCTGCCGGCGGCCGGCGAGATCGTGCTGATGGACCGCAGCTGGTACAACCGCGCCGGCGTGGAGCGGGTCATGGGCTACTGCAGCGATGCCGAATACCACGCCTTCCTGCGCCAGACCCCGCTGTTCGAGCGGCTGCTGGTGGACGACGGCATCCGCCTGTTCAAGTACTGGCTGTGCGTGGACCAGGCGCAGCAGGAAAAGCGCTTCGCCGAGCGCCTGCACGACCCGCTGAAGGGCTGGAAGCTGTCGCCGGTGGACCTGAAATCGCGCAGCCAGTACGCCGACTACACCCGCGCCCGTGAGGCGATGCTGGAAGCCACCCACCGCGACTACGCGCCGTGGACCCTGGTCGACTTCAACGACCAGAAGCGCGGCCGCCTGACCCTGATCCGGCACCTGCTCGACCAACTGCCGGAAACCCGCCTGCACGAACCGGACCTGGATCTGCCGCCGCTGAAGCAGAAGCTGCACAAGGAAAAGTTCGGATTGCTGCAGCCGATTCCGTCGTATGAGGCGGGGAGTGGGGATTAGGGATTGGGGATTGGTTGAAGCCTGCGGCGCGCAGTCGTCACTTTGCGACCGCGCGTCGCCGGGCGCGCCACTCACAGCCATTCCGGGAACAGCGCGTCGCGGTTGAAGCCGCCTCTACGGTGGTCTCGGCTCACGCACCACTAAACAGGCGGCTGTCCCCGCAGGAGCGGCTTCAGCCGCGGCGAGCGAAGCCATCCCATCCTCTGGTCGCGCAAGGCGTCGGGACTGAAGTCCCTCCCACAAGGAAGACTTTTCGCTTCCGACGCGCGCATCCCCAATCCCGAATCCCCAATCCCGGCGGCGACGGCGGTCACCTAGGCCACCGCCCCCTCACCCCGCCGCCTTTCCCTTCCCCTTCCCCTTGCCCTGCCCGGGCGCCGGGCGACCGGCGGCGGCGATCGCGGTTTCGATGTCGTGGGCGGTGACCGGCCCCAGGAATTGCTTGGCGAGCTTGCCGTCGGGCGCGATCAGGTAGGTCATCGGCAGGCCGCGCGGGGTGGCGAAGTCGGCCGGCGGCGCATAGGTGTCGACGATGACGATCGGGTAGGCGACCGGATGCTGCTTCAGGAACGCCTGCATCTCCGCCGGCTCGATGTCTTCGTAGGCCAGGCCCACCACCTCGATGTTGTCGCGCATCACGTGCAGCGCCGACAGCTCCGGCATCTCCTTCAGGCACGGCGCGCACCAGGTGGCCCAGAAGTTCACCACCACCCACTGCCCGCGGTGCGCGGCCAGGTCGTACTCGCGGCCGTCCACCGCCTTCATCTTCAGGCTCGGCTCGGGGCGGGTCTCCTGCACCACGGACGGCCCGGCCGCCGGCGCGGCGGGCGCCTCTGGCGCTGCCGGGGCGGGCGGCGCCTTGGGCG
>NZ_AQOI01000259.1:0-6333 GCF_000364665.1 Xanthomonas sp. SHU 199 | reverse complement strand
GTCCTCGGCGTGTTCTCCAGACCAATGATGCCAAAGTCGGGGTTTTTAGAGGTGCCCTTCAGTCCCGACGACGGGTGGTCTCAGCCAACGCTGGGCTTCGCTCGTCGCGGCTGATCCCACAAAAGGGGACGAGAACCGCTCCTACGACGAGGGGAGGTGCCTTTTCCCGAGGAGGCTCCCTTACATCGCCTGCTTGCGCACGGTCAGCGTCGCATCGGCCTTGCCGCCGCCTTCCAGTTGCAACTGCAGCGGCACGGCCTGGCCTTCGGTCAGCGCACCCTTGCCCTGCATCAGCATCAGGTGCATGCCGCCGGGCTTGAGTTCCACGCGAGCGCCAGGCGCCAACGGCACGCGCTCGACCGCGCGCATCCGGCTGACGCCGGCCACGACCGTGGTTTCGTGCAACGACACATCGCCGAAAGCGGGGCTGCTGGCCCCGACGACCGTGACCGGCTTGCCGCAGCCGTTGTGCAGCACGCCGTAGCCGGCGGTCATCGGCATCGCCGGATTCGGCGGCAAGCGCGCCCAGCCCTGCTCCAGAGTGACGCACGCCGGTTCCGCAGCCGACGCCGTGGCGGCAACCGCACACAGCACTAACAATACGCCAGCGAATGGTTTGGTTATCATCGCCGAGGTTCCTTCTTCGAAAGCAGACCGCAGCATGACGACGCTCATCGACGTGATCAACCACGGCCCCCTCCGCGAACTGCGCCTGGCGCGGCCGCCGGTCAATGCGCTGGACACCGAGCTGTGCCGGCACCTGATCCAGGCGATCGAGCAGGCCGGCGCCGAGGGCGCGCACGGCATCGTGCTGTCGGGCAACGAACGCCTGTTCTCCGCCGGCATGGACGTACCGCACCTGCTGAGCCACGGCGACGACCGCGCCAAGCTGCTGGGCAGCTGGCAGCAGTTCTTCGGCGCGGCGCGCGCGCTGGCCGCCAGCCCGATCCCGGTGGTCGCGGCGCTGACCGGCCACGCCCCGGCCGGCGGTTGCGTGCTGGCGCTGTGCTGCGACTACCGGGTGATGGCGCGCAGCCTCGATGCGGCGCATCCGCTGCACATCGGCCTGAACGAGACCCAGGTCGGCCTGGTCGCCCCGGAAGGCATCCAGCGCCTGCTGCGGCGGGTGGTCGGCGCGCACCGCGCCGAGCGCCTGCTGGTCGGCGGCGACTTGGTCAGTGCCGAACGCGCGCTGGAGATCGGCCTGGTCGACGAACTGGTCGACGCCGACCTGGTGGTGGCGCGCGCGCTGGCCTGGCTGCTGGACCTGCTCAAGCGCCCGCGGCAGCCGATGCTGCAGACCCGTGCCATCGCCCGCGCCGACCTGCGCGCGGCGCTGGCCGACGAACACATCGGGCTGGAGCGGCTGATCGACGACTGGCAGGCGCCGGACACCCAGGCCGCACTGCGCGCGCTGGTGGCGCGGCTGGGCAAGGGCTGAGCGGAGCGGGCACGCGGGCAGGCGCGGACGGCCCGCTATAATCGGCGCACGTCCGTCGCCAGGCCCCGCCTCTTGTCCGCCAAGCCCGCCCCCGTCGTCTCCGAACTGATCGAGCTGCTGTCGCTGGAGCGGCTGGAGGACAACCTGTTCCGCGGCCAGAGCCGCGACATCGGCACCAAGTACGTGTTCGGCGGCCAGGTGCTGGGCCAGGCGCTGTCGGCGGCGCAGGCCACGGTGGAGAACGCGCGCCGCGTGCATTCGCTGCACGCCTACTTCCTGCGCGCCGGCGACATCGAGCACCCCATCGTCTACGACGTGGACCGCACCCGCGACGGCGGCAGCTTCTCGGTGCGCCGGGTCACTGCGATCCAGCACGGCAAGGTGATCTTCTTCTGCGCGGCCTCGTTCCAGGAGCAGGAAGACGGCGCCACCCACCAGTTGAAGATGCCGGAAGTGCCGCAGCCGGAAGACATCGAACCGACCCCGGCGGCCCGCCCGGACGTGCTGGCGACGCTGCCGACCAAGGTGCAGCGCTGGCTCTCGCGCGGCGGCCCGTTCGAGTTCCGCCACGTGTATCCGCGCGACGAACTGAATCCGCCCAAGCGTCCGCCATTCCAGCAGATGTGGCTGCGCCTGAGCGAGCCGGTCGGCGATGCGCCGGAACTGCACCAGGCGCTGCTCGCTTACGCCTCCGACTTCCACCTGCTCGGCACCGCCACCTTCCCGCACGGCATCAGCTACTACACGCCGAACGTGCAGATGGCCTCGCTCGACCACGCGCTGTGGTTCCATCGCCCGTTCCGCGCCGACGACTGGCTGCTGTACTCGCTGGACAGCCCCAGCGCGCAGGGCGCGCGCGGCCTGGCGCGCGGGCAGTTCTTCACCCGCGACGGCACCCTGGTGGCCAGCACCGCGCAGGAAGGGCTGATCCGCGTGGTCCCCGACGCCGACGCCGCGGCGCAGGTGCCGGCAAAACGCTGAGGACACGAACATGCGTCAGATCTTCAGCAGCCAACGCGTGGAAACCGCCGAAGGCGTCGCCGCCCTGCTGCGCGACGCCGGCATCGACGTGCGCCTGAGCAACGGCCGCTCCTACCGGACCCGGCGCAGCGGCCAGTTCAGCTATCTCGACCCGGTCGCGGCGCAGGCCCAGCCCACGGTGTGGGTGGTGCACGCCGACGACCAGCCGCGCGCACGCGAACTGCTGCGCGACGCCGGCCTGCTCGACAGCACCCGCCGCGATCCGGAACAGGGCCGTGCGCCCTACTTGAACGAGTTCCGCTCGCAGGTGGAAGCGGACGGCGGCAAGCGCTGGGCCTGGCGCATCCGCATCGCCCTGCTGCTGGCGATCGGTGCGGTGGCGCTGATCACCGTGCTGCGCCATCGCGACAACCGCGCGCCGACCACCGCACCAGCACAGGCACCCGCGACGCAACCGGCCACGCCCCCCGCGCAGGACAGCGGCAGCGACGAAGTGCGCGTGCGCGTGCAGCCGGCACCCCGCGGTAACTGAGCCGCGCCGAACGCACGTCCACGCATGCGATGAATGTCGCCTCTGGCGATGACGCCCTGCCGATGATCGTCCTTGCGCGACGGCGGAGGCGCCAACGCTGCGACGGCAATCCGATCGGCACGGCGATCGCATCCTGCGCGCGGTGTCCGCCGTAGCGGAGACCGCCACGGCAACCGGCCGCGACGCTGTCGACGCGCCCCGCGCGACCACGCACGTCCCGCGCTGCACCTGCGCCGCACTGCACGCGACGGCAGGTTTCGGCAGATGGAAAAACAAGAACGCCCCTGCGCGCGGGGCGCAGGGGCGCTCTCGATCGGCGCCTTGGTGCAGTGACCCGCGGCCACCGCCGCGGCGGATGGCTCAGTTACTGTCCGGCGGCGGCATCGGTGCCGGCGCATCGCCGCCGCGTTGCCCGCCCGGGCGATGCGCCCAGCGCTTGGCCTGCGCCGCATCGAACTCGGCGCGGCTGAGCATGCCGTCCTTGTTGGTGTCGGCCGCGGTGAACCAGGCATCGCGATGCTGCTTGGCGCGCAGTTCGAAGTCGGCACGGTCGATGTAGCCGTCCTTGTTCACGTCCATCTTGTCGAAGCGCGCGGCGAGCTTGGGATCGGCCTGCGCTTCGGCGCGGCTGATGCGGCCGTCCTTGTCGGTGTCCAGCTTGGCCATCATCGCGCCGGGCACGCCGTGGTCGCCCGGGCCGCCGTGACGGCCGTGGCGCGGCCACTCGTCGCGGCTGAGCTTGCCGTCGTGGTTCTTGTCCATGGCGTCGAAATGCTGGGCCAGGCGCGGATCGGCGGCGGCCTCGCTGCGGTCGATGACACCGTCGCCGTTCTTGTCGAGCGCGGCGATGCCGCCCGCATCGGCAGGCGCGGCGGGATCGGCCGGCGGCGGGGGAACGGCGTAGGCGGTACCGGACAGCACGGCCAGCACGGCCAGGGCGAGCAGCGGGTTGCGAGACTTCATGGGTCACTCCCTGAGGATGATGAGGAACCTGCCGAGAACGGCAGGCGTCCGGCGCCGCAAGCGGCCCGCATCGCGGGCCGGCACCGCGGCGCCTTCCCTGCTGACAACGCCCCGTCGCCGCCGCGGTTGACCCGCCGCCGGGCGCATTCATCGACGGGACAGTCGCGGCCCCTGCGATGGCGAAGCGCTATGCTCGACGCATGGCCATCCATTCCGACGCCAGCGACGACCTGCGGCTGTTCCAGACCGGCCAGCACGCGTGCGGCTACTGGCCCGAGCGGCAGGCCCGCGACCTCGTGCTGGACCCGCACGATCCACGCCTGGGCGCGCTGTATCCGCTGGCGCTGAGCTGGGGCTTCCGCCGCTCCGGCGATCTGGTCTATCGCCCGCACTGCGACCATTGCCGCGCCTGCGTTGCGGTGCGCATCCCGATCGACGCGTTCGTGCCCGATCGCAGCCAGCGCCGCTGCCTGGCGCGCAATACCGATGTCGAAGTCCGCATCGTCGCCGCCGAGCGCAGCGAGGAACAGCTGGCGCTGTACCAGCGCTACCTGCGCCACCGCCATCCCGGCGGCGGCATGGACGATCACGGCGCGCACGAGTTCGACCAGTTCCTGATCGGCCGCTGGTCGCATGGGCGCTTCCTGGAGCTGCGGCAACGCCTGCCGGACGGACGGCGTGGGCCGCTGCTGGCGGTAGCGGTCACCGATATCGCCGCGCAGGCGCTGTCGGCGGTCTACACCTTCTACGACCCGGACGCCGGCGCGCGCGGCCTGGGCACCCTGGCGATCCTGCAGCAGATCGCCTGGGCGCGACGCGAGGGCCTGCGCCACCTGTATCTGGGCTACTGGATCCGCGGCCACCAGAAGATGGACTACAAGCGCCGCTTCCGGCCGCTGCAGGCCTACGACGGCCGCCACTGGCGCGACTTCGACGACTATCTGCGCCAGCTCGGCGGCTAGCCGACGGCAACCGCTACCGGGCTGCCCAGCCGATGCCGCCGCACGTCGCGGCGCCATCGTGCCGACATGCCGCGCATGCGAAAATCGGCACATGACATCACGCCTCCTCCTGCTCGCCCTGACCCTGCTGTGCGGCGCCTGCGCGCACACCGCTCCCACGTCCTCCCCGATGAGCGACGCCGCCGCGCCCGCCGCCAGGACGCTGCGCCTGGCCACCTACAACACCTCGCTCAATGCCGACGAACCCGGCGCACTGATCGCCGCCCTGCAGGGCGACAGCGCGCAGGCGCGCAAGATCGCCGCGGTGCTGCAGCAGGTGCGCCCGGACATCGTGCTGCTCAACGAGTTCGACTACGACGAGGCGCACCGCGCCGCCGACCTGTTCGAGCAGCGCTACCTCGCGGTGCCGCAACCGCACGGCGGCGCTGCGCTGCGCTATCCCTACCGCTACCTGGCCCCGGTCAACACCGGCGTGCCCAGCGGCCTGGACCTGGACAACGACGGCCATGTCGGCGGCGAAGGCCGCGCGCGCGGCAACGACGCCTGGGGCTACGGCCTGCATCCCGGCCAATACGGCATGCTGCTGCTGTCGAAGTACCCGATCGACGCCGCGGCGGTGCGCAGCTTCCGCCTGCTGAAATGGAGCGCGATGCCCGACGCGCTGCGCCCGGTCGATCCGGCCACCGGCCGCTTCTTCCACAGCGACGCGGTGTGGGCGCAGCTGCGGCTGTCGTCCAAGTCGCACTGGGACGTGCCGGTGCGCACCCCGCTGGGCGTGCTGCATGCGCTGGTGTCGCACCCGACCCCGCCGGTGTTCGACGGCGCGGAGAAGCGCAACGCCGCACGCAACCACGACGAACTGCGGCTGTGGCGCGAGTACCTGGACGATGCCGGCAGCGGCAAGGCGCGCTGGCTGTGCGACGACGCCGGCCGCTGCGGCGGGCTGGCCGCCGATGCGCAGTTCGTGATGCTCGGCGACCTCAACAACGACGTGATCGACGGCGACGGCCGCCACGACGCGATCCGCGCGCTGGTGACGCATCCGCGCGTCCTGCAATACCCCACCCCGCACAGCGCTGGCGGCGAGGAGACCACGCGCGCCTACGCGGCCACCGGCATCGACCATCGCGGCCCACCGCAGCAGGTCACCGGCGATTTCGGCCCCAAGGCCGGCACCATGCGCCTGGACTACGTGTTGCCGTCGCGCAACTTCCGCTACCTGGACAGCGGCGTGTTCTGGCCGGTCTCCAATGATGCCTCCGCCGCCATCGCCGACGGCAGCGACCACCACCTGGTCTGGGTCGACGTCGCAGCGGGACCGTAGACGCCGGCGAACGAGGGCGGCGCGCTGCGCGGCGCCGTCCTGGCAGCGCTCCACAGGCGGCCTAGCGGCCGCCGTTTCTCTGCCTGGCCGGCGGCGCGCCATGCCCCCAGCGCCCGGCCGGCCACCAGCG
>NZ_AQOI01000258.1:0-5475 GCF_000364665.1 Xanthomonas sp. SHU 199 | reverse complement strand
TGGCGTGGTGGCGGGCGGCGATGTTGGCGACGATCGCCAGGCCCAGGCCGGTGCCGCCTTCGGGCGCGTCCGGGGCGCGGAAGAAGCGCTCGCCCAGGCGCGGCAGCAGGGCCTCGTCGATGCCGCTGCCCGCGTCGTCCACGGCCAGGCGCACGGACAGCGGATCGCGCCGCAGGCTGACCGTGACCACACGGCCGGCGGCGTGACGGAACGCGTTGTCCAGCAGGTTGTCGAGCAGTTCGCGCAGCGCATAGGCGTCGGCGGCGACCCAGGCCGCAGCCGCGTCGTCGTCGCCGCCGTCGTAGCCCAGGTCCACGCCGGCGTGCAGGGCGTCGGGGATGCGCTCGGCCAGCGCCTGCGGCAGCCATTGCGACAGGTCCAGCGGCAGCAGCGGGCGGATGCTCTCGCGCGGGGCCTGGGTGCGGGTCAGCGCCAGCAACTGGGTGGAGGTGCGGGTGGCGCGGTCGGTCAACTGGCGGATGTGCTGCAGCGCCTGCGCGGTGTCTTCCGGACGCTGGCTGGCCTGGGCGCGCTGCACGTGCATGCTCAGCCCGGCCAGCGGCGTGCGCAGTTGGTGCGCGGCATCGGCGAGGAAGCGCTCCTGCAGCGCCATCATGTGCTTGAGGCGGCCGAGCAGGCCGTCGATGGCCTGGGTCAGCGGCACGATCTCCACCGGGATGTCGGGGCCGGATACCGGGCTGAGGTCGCGCTGGCTGTCGTCGAGCCGCCGCACCGCCGGCTCCAGCATGCGCAGGCCGACCCGCACGCCATGCCAGACCAGTACCAGCAGCGAGCAGGTGAGCAGCAGTTCGGTCGGCAGCATCAGCACCAGGATCTCGCGGGCGCGGCGGTGACGGTCGTCCAGGGTCTCGGCCACCGACACGGTGAGCCAGTCGCCCGGCTCCAGCGCCGAAGGCAGCAACAGGCTGGCCACACGCACCGGCACGCCGTTGTCCATGCGGTCGTCGTACAGCATCACCCGGCCGACTTCGGCCGGATCCGGATGCGACGGAATCGGCTGGGTGCTGCCGCTGATCACTCCGTGGCGGCGGCTGTCGAGCTTGAAGAACACCCGGCCGTCGCTGCTGTACTCCAGCAGTTGCCGCGCCTGCAGGGTCAGCGGCATGCGCTCGCCGGGGTCGTTGACCGCATTCGCCAGGCCCTGCGTGTCCTCCTTCAGGTCCATGTCGTGGACGTGATTGGTGTACTTGAGCATCAGCAGGTAGAACAGTGCCGACACCACCAGCATCAGCAGCATGGTCGGAATCAGCAGGAACGCCAGCAGTCGCTGGCGCAGGCTGGGGTGGCGGTATGCCGGCGACTGCGCGGCCGCGGTCGCGCTCACTGCGGCATCTGTGCGTGGTCGGCGGCCGGTGAGGCGGCGCGCGACTCCTCCAGCAGATAGCCCAGGCCGCGGATGGTCCGGATGCCGACGCCGGCGCCGTGCAGCTTGCGCCGCAGGCGGTGCATGGAGATGTCCAGGCCGTTGTCGGTGATTTCGTGCTGCCAGTCGCACAGCGCTTCGGTCAGCTGGCTGCGGCTGACCACGCGCCCGCTGCGCAGCAGCAGGGTCTCCAGCAGCGCGAACTCGCGCGCGGTCAGGTCCAGCGGCTGGTCCTGCAGCCACACCCGGCGCCCGGCCAGGTTGATGCGCAGCTGCCCCAGCACCAGTTCCGGCACGCCGCCGCTGCTGCTGCGACGCAGGAGCGCGCGGGTGCGGGCGAGGAACTCGGACAGTTCGAAGGGCTTGATCAGGTAGTCGTCGGCGCCCTGGTCGAGCGCGTGGATGCGGTCTTCCACCGCATCGCGCGCCGTCACCACCAGCACCGGGATCTCGTCGCGGCGCGCGCGCAGGCGCTGCAGCACCTGTAGCCCGTCGCGGCGCGGCAGGCCCAGGTCCAGCACCAGCAGTTGATAGCTTTCGCTACCGAGCGCGCGCTCGGCGGCAGCACCGTCGCCGACATGGTCCACTACGTGGCCGCACTCGGCGAGCGAGTCGCGCAATGCAACGGCAATGGACGTATCGTCTTCGGCGACCAGGATGCGCATGATGCGAAATGCTTGCAACGGGGATGTGGGAAAACCGTCGTAATCGGCGGCGGCGAAGTCACTACGTTCACATACGTCGATGTAGCTTCGATGGAGTGTGTATCCAGATTCTGCGATGCGGTGATGACCATTATCATCCATGACATCGCTGCGCGCTCGCCGGTCCTGATCCGCCGGGTAGGAAAAATCCTATAGTCGGCCGCGGCATCCGCCGATCCTCACGCCTTCGGGTCCGCGGCATCATGAACGGGTCGGCAACGTCACCGCTCCCGCGCCAGGGAGACGGCTCGCACGGAATCGAACGGATCTCGATTCGCCGGCCACGTTTCGCTCCCGCAGGCGCCGACGGATCGGCGCAGCGCCACTGCGATCGGAATCAAAGGGAAGAAAACGCACGAGGCCCCGGCATGCCGGGGCCTCGTGCGTTCAACGTGCCGCTATCGAGAGTGAATCATGTCGGCATCTGCGCGGATGAGTCGGTCTGCACTGATGCTGTCAGCGTCAGACCGCGCGCCGCGTCTGCACGCAGCCTTTCAGGCTGCAGTCCGTCCGCCTTTGCGAATCCCCAATCCCGACTCCCGAATCCCGGCCCCTCAGAGCGCCCAATCCAGCCGCAATCCAGCCACCAGGGCATTGGGCAGGTCGCGGGTACGGGCCGGCTCGTTGAACTGGTCCGGGTGCACGATGTAGTGCAGGTTCGGGGCGATGCGCAGTTGCGGGATGACCTGGATGCCGTAGCTCAGTTCCATCATGGTCTGCGACCGGTGCGGGGTGCCGCTGCCGCCGGCCGCGGCGCGGGCCAGGCGCAGGTCTTCCAGGGCGTCGTCGCTGTAGTGCTGCTGGGTGACGACGAAGGCGATGTTGTCCTGCGGGCGGCTGGCGAAGGTGCCGCGCTGGACCAGGCCCAGTTCCAGGAAATGATCTTCGATCAACTGCCCGGAGGTGCCCTTGAGCACCGAGCCGAACAGCACCAGCCCGCGATTGCTGTCCGGATCGGGGCGGGTGACCTGCTGTTCGAAGCGGAAGAACGCGCCGGAGCGGCCGCTGCGGGTGGCGTAGTCCAGCCCGCTCAGCCGCGCCGGGTTGCCGTTGCGGTCGTTGAGCGGATCGCGGTAATCGGAGTTGTCCTGCCAGCCGCCGATCTCGTACATCGCCGGCAGGCGCGCGCCACTGGTCTGGGTGCTGTAGCCGATCGCGTAGGGCACGATCACCCCGGTGCTTTCGTTGGTGCTCCAGTTGAGGCCGTGCTGGCCGCGTTCGGCCTGGATCGGGTTGACCTCGTAGGCGCCGACGTGGACGTAGACGTTCGGGGTCACCCAGGCCTTGGCATGCGCGGCCCAGCTGGACACCGGCCAGTAGGTGAAGTTGCTGGTGCGGAACACGAAGGTCGGGTTACCGCAGGCCGAGTTGCCCTGGAAGTAGCCGCACAGTTCCGAGCCCAGGAAGTGGATGTTGGCCACGCTGCGGCCGGCTTCCAGTTCCAGGCGGTCGTTGAACAGCTTCTGGTCGATGGTGAAGTTGGCCAGGCGCGTGCCCTGGCCGCCGTAGATTTCCTGCACCGAGGTGCTGTTGCCGATGTTGCCGTTGGCCAAGTTGGTGCCGTGGCGGTTGATGCCGTAGACCTTCAGCGTTGCGCCGTTCCAGCCCATCAGCCGTTGCAGGTCCACGTCGGTGCCGAACATCAGCTGCCCGGCGTAGGCGCTGCCCTCGTGCTTGCCGCCGTCCAGCGACACGGCGCCTTCGCCGGTGTAGGCGAGCTTGAGCTTGAATGCGTCGCTGGCGTCCTGGGCGTGGGCCAGCGGTGCGGCGAGCGCCAGCGCCAGGGTGGCCAGCGGCAGGGACGAGACGAGGGGACGGGACATGGCGGAACTCCTCAGCAGGGAAAGGCCGGCGCGCCGCCAGCGGCGACGGGGGAGGGGCATCGCATGGCGACGCGCCGGCGCATGGACAGGGCTAGGCGACGACCGGCTTCTTCAGCACCCGCAGCGCCACCGCGGTGACCACGGTGCCGGCGAGCAGCGCCACCAGGTACATGCCCAGGTGGCTGACGGCGTTGGGGATCGGCAGCACGAACACGCCGCCGTGCGGCACCTTCAGCTCGGCGCCGGCGGCCATCGAGATGGCGCCGGCCAGCGCCGAGCCGAGCATCAGCGCGGGGATGGTGCGCAGCGGGTCGCGCGCGGCGTACGGGATCGCGCCTTCGGTGACGAAGGCCAGGCCGAGCACGCCGGTGGCGGCGCTGCTGCCGCGCTCGTCCTGAGTGAAGCGGCTGCGGAACACCCAGGTGGCCAGGGCGATGCCCAGCGGCGGGGTCATGCCGGCGACCATCGCTGCGGCCATCGGCGTGTACACCTGGCTGGCGATCAGGCCGGTGGAGAAGGCATAGGCGGCCTTGTTGACCGGCCCACCCATGTCGAAGGCCATCATCGCGCCCAGCAGCAGGCCCAGCAGCACCGCACTGCTGCCCTGCATGCCGCGCAGCCATTCGGTGAGCCAGGCCAGCAGTTCGGCCACCGGCTGGCCGACCACGTAGAGCATGGCCAGGCCGACCAGCAGGGTGCCCAGCACCGGCAGGATCAGCACCGGCTTCAGGCCCTCGAGCGTGCGCGGCAGCTTGATCGCCCGGTTCAGCGCGGCCACCCCGTAGCCGGCGATGAAACCGGCGAGGATGCCGCCGATGAAGCCGGCGCCGAGGTTCGCCGCGACCATGCCGCCGATCATGCCGGGGGCGATGCCGGGGCGGTCGGCTATGGAGTAGGCGATGTAGCCGGCCAGGGCGGGCACCATCAGGGTGAAGCCGGCCTTGGCGCCGATCTGGAACAGCGACCAGGCCAGCGTGCCCTTGTGCGCGTCGTCGAAGGCGTAGATGCCGCCGAGCGCGAACGCCAGCGCGATCAGCAGGCCGCCGGCGGTGACGAAGGGCAGCATGAACGACACGCCGGTCATCAGGTGCTTGTAGGGGCCGGCGGAGCGGCCGCCCTGGGCCTTGGCCGGGGCGCTGCCGCCGGTGCTGGCGGCGTGCACGCTGGCTTCGGCCAGGGCCTTGCGGATCAGGCCCGGGCCGTCGTTGATCGCCGGCTTGGTGCTGCTCTTGAACAGGCGCTTGCCGCCGAAGCGGCCCAGGTCGACCTCGCGGTCGGCGGCGATCAGCACCAGGTCGGCGGCGGCGATCTCCTCTGCGCTGAGCGCGTCCTGCGCGCCGACCGAGCCCTGGGTCTCCACCCGGATCTGATGGCCCAGCGCCTTGGCCGCCTGCTGCAGGCCCTCGGCGGCCATGAAGGTGTGGGCGATGCCGGTGGGGCAGGAGGTGATGGCGACGATGCGCTTGCCGGCGCCCTCGGTGCGGCCGACAGCGGCTGGGCCGTCGGTGTCGGTGGCCGCGGTCAGCAGCGGCGCCAGCACCGCGCCGGCATCGGCCAGCACCGA
>NZ_AQOI01000257.1:0-475 GCF_000364665.1 Xanthomonas sp. SHU 199 | reverse complement strand
TGGGGACCGCCGCCGCCGAGGCCGGCGGCGCCGAGAGCGTGGCGCAGGCGCTGCAATCGGCGTTGGCGCAGGCGCGGCCGGGCGACCGGGTGCTGGTGTTCGGTTCGTTCCATACCGCCGCCGAGGCCTTGCACTGGCTGCATTCAGCCGGCTGATCCCGCCTCCGCGCGGGCCCACCTTATAATCGGCACGGCACTCCGCCACGCCGCCCCCTCAGCCTTTCCGTGGATACCGTCCTGAAACAGCGATTGATTGGCGCCCTTGTCCTGGTAGCGCTCGCCGTGATCTTCCTGCCGATGCTGGTGAAGGGGCCTGCGCCCGACAGCGGCGTGGCCAACGTTCCGCTGAAGGCGCCCGAGGCGCCGACCGACGGCCAGTTCGAGACCCGCGAGCTACCGCTGGTGACCCCGGGCGACGCACCCAGTGGCGGGGCGGTGGGCATGGCCAAGGCGCCGGGCGCCGCCGCTGCGCCAGC
>NZ_AQOI01000256.1:0-2325 GCF_000364665.1 Xanthomonas sp. SHU 199 | reverse complement strand
CGGGCGCTGCTCCGGCGGCGGCGCGCGCCGCGGCGGCGGCGGCGATCGCGGCCGCGAGATCTCCGGCATGATCCCGGCCTGGGCGAGGCTGTCGTCCAGGTCCTGGTAGAGCTTGCCGACCCCGGCGGTGAAGTCGCGTTCGCACAGCTTGATCAGCACCAGCCGCACTTCCGGGGCCAGGTCGCTGGTGGAGAACGCGGCATGCACGGCCACGCCGATGTGTTCGGGGCCGATCGGATTGGTGTCCGCATCCAGTTCCAGGCCGCCGGCGATCCAGCCCAGGCGCCGGTCGATGCGGGTCAGCACCGGCTTCCATTCGCGCAGCAGCACGCTGGCGAGGTTGCGTACCGCCAGCCGCGATTCCAGTTCGTGTTCGGAGATCAGGCTCAGGCCCTGCCCGTAGCCGGCCAGGGCGACCTCGGCCGAGAGCGGCGCGCCGGCCTCCAGCGCTTCCCAGGCGGTATGCAACTGGGCGCGGAAGCGCGCGGCGATCTCGTCGCGACGACGGCGCAGTTCGCGCATGCCGTCGAGGAACAGCAACTGCGACGCGCCGGCACTCTCGGCGCGGTCGAACAGCACGTCGTCGAAATGCGCCAGCGCCGCGGCGAAGGCCTGGCCCAGCACTGGCAGCATGCCCTCGCGCGCCTGCGTCAACAGGCGCGGGTCACGCGCCGGGTGTGCGTGCGGGCTGGGGCTGAAACTCATGCGCGACGGCTCCGCGCCATGGACGGCGCCAGATAGAAGGAAGGTGGAAGACGATCGGACGCGGCCCCTGTTTCCGCTCGTGCATGGTAGGCAAGGTGTCTGAACAGCGACCGTGATGCGCTGCGCATTTCTGGCTCCAGAACGTGACCTCGTGCAGGATCGTAGGCATGGAAGGCGTCACTACGGCGGCAATGCGGCATGAAGACGGCACGCCCGTCGAGGATCAGGCCGCCACCGCCACCCGTTCCAGGCGGTCGACCACGCCCTGCATGGCGCTGTAGAAGGCATCGTCGTCGCGATGCAGGCGCAGCCGGTCCAGCCGCGCCATCACTGCCAGCGCCTCGGCCGAGGCGACGCACAGCCGCCCGCCGCGGCGGTTGACGAACAGCAGGCGCGCCGAGATCGGGCTCACCCAGGTCAGCTTGCCGGGCTGCACGCGGCCTTCGCGGTCGACGAAGTCCAGCCAGGTTCCCAGCGGCAGGGTGCGGAAGTAATCGGCGGTGATGTGGTCGAAATCGGTGGCCTGGGCCGGTTCCGGCAGTGCCGGCACGGTCTCGGCGGCGGGCGGCTCGGGCACGTCCACGCCCGTCGCCGGCAGCGCGGCCTGCAGCGGCCGCGCGTGCGCCAGGTCGTCCAGCGCCGTGTGCAGGGCCTGCCAGGCGGCTTCGGCCGCCGCGGCGTCCAGGCCGACGCTGGTCCACAGCCGGGTCAGCTCGGCATGTTGCGGCTGCAGCCAGCCTTCTACCGGCACCGCACCGTTCCGGGCCTGGCGGCACTGCGCCAGCACCGCATCGCCCAGCGCCAGCGCCGCGGCGAGCGCGCTGCCCTGACCGTCGTCGCGCAAGGCCGACTGCTGCACGTACTGGCACCAGGACTGGCGCAGGAAGGCCTCGATGGGCAGCGGCACGGTCAGGTCGTCGCCGGCCTGTTGCAGCAGATCGTGCAGGGCCTGCGCGGCGCGCTGCCGGGCGACCTCGCGGCGCTCCTCCGCCCGTTGCAGTTCGGCCGCGCGGCGCTCGGCGATCTCCACCCGGCGCCGGTACTGCTCGTAGGCGCTGCCGAACTCGGCCTCCAGCGCCAGGAACACCGCCAGGTGCTCGTCGAAATCGCGCACCACCCGCTCCACCGCCGCCTGCGCCTGCGCCAGCAGCGCCTGCTCCGGGCCGGTGCTGCCAGCATTGCCGTCACAGGCGTCGGCCAGCAGGTTGAGCAGGCGCCGCGCCGGATGCCCGTCGCGCACGAACAGGCGCCCGTCGATCAGGGCCACCTTGGCCATCGGCACCAGCATCTGCCCCAGCAGTTCGCGCTGCGCGGGTTGCAGCACGCATTCCTCCAGCATCACATCGAACAGCAGGCCGACCAGATCCAGGGTGTCGGCATCGGCCGGATCCAGGCAGGTGCTGGCCGGGTCCAGGCCGAGCGAGGCGCCGATACCGGCGATCTGCCGGCGCAGGCCCTGCGCCAGCGGGCCGCCGTGTTCGCCGACGACGGCGAATCCGGCCAAGGGCATGGTCTGCAGCAACGACAGCACCGACAGCAGCTCGCGCGGCGACAGGCAGCGCCGGCCGTCGCCCGGGCCCGCGTCCGGCTGCGCCTCGTGCAGCAGCGCGCGCAGCGCCG
>NZ_AQOI01000255.1:0-2139 GCF_000364665.1 Xanthomonas sp. SHU 199 | reverse complement strand
AGGCTGCCGCTGAGCACCACCGGCAGGCCGGGACGCAGCAGCTCGGCCAGGCGCGCGCCGACGGTATCGAGCTGGGCCTGGTCCAGGGCCAGGCCGGGCAGGTTGATATCGGTGGTGGCGCCGCTGTCGGCGGCGACCAGCTTGAGATTGCTGCGGGTGTCGCCGGGCACGCGCAGGCAACGGTCGTCGATGCCGCGTTCGGCGAACAGGGTTTCGAATACCGGCGCATTGCCGGCGCCGAGCACGCCGAGCGCGGCGCAGCGCAGGCCGGCATCGGCCAGGCAGGCGGCGACGTTGATGCCCTTGCCGCCGGCGATGGCGTGGGCGCTGCGCGCACGGTGCACCTGGCCCGGTTGCAGCCGGTCGATCGCCACGGTCAGGTCGATCGCCGGGTTCAGGGTGACGGTGACGGCATCGACGCTCATGCGCCGGCTCCGTCGAGCGCGCGCACCTTGGCCGCGCTTTCGCAGTCCAGCGCGCGCTGCGCCAGCGCCTGCAGCGCATCCAGACGGCTGCCGCGCAGGCGCGCCTTCACCGCGGGGATGTCGTTGGGCGTCATCGACAGCTCGTGCACGCCCAGGCCGGCCAGCAGGGCCGCGCCGAACGCATCGCCGGCCAGGCCGCCGCACACGCCGACCCAGCGGCCGTGGCGCGCCGCGCCCTCGACGGTGGTGCGGATCAGGCGCAGCACCGCCGGATGCAGACTGTCGGCCTCGGCGGCCAGGTCCGGGTTCTGCCGGTCGATGGCCAGGGTGTACTGGGTCAGGTCGTTGGTGCCGATCGAGAAGAAGTCCGCGTGTTTCGCCAGCGCATCGGCCTGGATCGCCGCGGCCGGCACTTCGATCATGATGCCCAGCGGCACCTCCGGCGCCTGCAGTTCCGCGCGCAGGCGCTCGCATTCGGCGCGCAGCGTCAGCAGTTCCGCCGCCGAGGTGATCATCGGGAACATGATCGCCAGGCGCGCGCCGTCCTTGGCCGCGCGGTACAGCGCGCGCAGCTGCGGTTGCAGCAGGTCGGCGCGGCGCAGCAGCAGGCGCGCGCCGCGCACGCCTAGGAACGGGTTGTCCTCGCGCGGCAGGTTCAGGTGCGCGACCTGCTTGTCGCCGCCGATGTCCAGGGCGCGCACGATCAGCGCGCGGCCGTCCAGCGCCTGCGCCATCGCCGTGTAGGTGGCGTACTGCTCGTCCTCGCTGGGCGTGCTGCCGCGCTCCAGGAACAGGAATTCGGTGCGCATCAGGCCCACGCTCTCGGCGCCCTGAGCCAGCGCCGCGGCGACCTGTTCGGGCAGGTTGACGTTGGCGCCGATCTCCAGGCGATGGCCGTCCTCGGTCCGCGCCGGCTGGTTGCGCTGCTCGGCCTCGCGCGCACGCAGTTGCTGCTGTTCCTCGATATAGGCGCGGGCCGAGGCCAGGTCGGCCTCCGACGGCGCCAGGTACAGGCGGCCGCTGCTGCCGTCGACGATGACGGTGGCGCCGTCCTCCAGGTCCAGCAGGTCGGCGCCGCCAGCGACCAGCGCCGGCAGGCCGAGGGTGCGCGAAAGGATCGCGGTGTGCGAGGTCGGTCCGCCCACGGCGGTGGCCAGGCCGAGCACGCGGCCGGTGTCGAGGTTGGCGGTGTCTGACGGCGACAGGTCGTGGGCGAGCAGGACGCACGGCGCGGCCGGCAACTGCGCCAGGCTGCCGCCGGCCAGGCTCGGATCCAGGTGTGCCAGCACCCGGCGGCCGACGTCGCGCAGGTCGCTGGCGCGCCCGGCCAGCACCGCGTTGCCCAGCGCCGAGAGCTTGTTGGCCAGGCGCTCCACCGACTGCTGCCAGGACCAGGCGACGCCGTGGCCTTCGACCATCAACTGGCAGGCCAGGGTGATCAGGTCGGTGTCGTTGAGCAGTTCGGCCTGGGCGCGGAAGATCGCCGCATCGCCGGCGCCGAGGCGGCGCCGGGTGTCCTCTTCGATGGCCTGCAGTTGCGTGCGGGTGCGCTGCAGGGCGTCGTGCAGCAGGGCGCCGCCGTCGCTCAGCGGCACGGGCGTGTCCGCCACCGCCACGTCGTGGCCGGCCAGCTTGTGCACCACACCGATCGCCAGGCCGGGGCTGGCGCCGATGCCGACGATGGCCGGCTGCGCCTGCGGCGGTGTCCAGCCGG
>NZ_AQOI01000254.1:0-301 GCF_000364665.1 Xanthomonas sp. SHU 199 | reverse complement strand
CCTCATCCGCCCCTTCGGGGCACCTTCCCCCAAAAATGGGGCCATGGTCCCGGAGGGAGAAGGAAAAGCCGGCTCCGGCTGGATGGCGTGGCCTCTTCTCACCGTCCTGGTTGAGGCCGCGCCCACACTGCAGCACCGGCACGGTCAGGGACTGCACTGTGGGAGGGACTTCAGTCCCGACGTCGTGCAAGATCGGATGCACAGCGGACTTCGTCCGCCGTCGCTGCATGACAGTTGCCCCACCACGTTCCAGATGTGGACTGTACCGATTCCCGATTCCCGATTCCCGATTCCCGATTCC
>NZ_AQOI01000253.1:0-6444 GCF_000364665.1 Xanthomonas sp. SHU 199 | reverse complement strand
CCCGGGTCGCACCCTCACGGGTGCGTGGGTTGAAACCCCACGATGCCGTGGACCGCGCCCATCTACGACGGTCGCACCCTCACGGGTGCGTGGGTTGAAACTTCAGCAGCCATGCGGTCATGGCGCGGACCTTGTGTCGCACCCTCACGGGTGCGTGGATTGAAACTTCATCCGCTCCTTGGGGATGGACCACAGCTTGCCGTCGCACCCTCACGGGTGCGTGGATTGAAACAGGCGCAAGCGGCCGCTCAAACCCAACACGATCCGGTCGCACCCTCACGGGTGCGTGGATTGAAACCGTTGGCCGTCATCGCTGGCATCCTCGCCGCCCTCGTCGCACCCTCACGGGTGCGTGGATTGAAACATCCAGAGCCGTTCAATAGCGATGCCGCCGCGCGTGTCGCACCCTCACGGGTGCGTGGATTTAAACAGCTGCGACAGGTGGCCCACGATGCGGGCGCCGAGTCGCACCCTCACGGGTGCGTGGATTGAAACTACCTGTGGCGCGTGCGTATTCTCGACGCGGATGGTCGCACCCTCATGGGTGCGTGGATTGAAACTACCCGTTCGTCCTGATGGACGTCCCGGCCGGGAACACGTCGCACCCTCACGGGTGCGTGGATTGAAACCGGCAGTACGGCTTGAACATGGCGTGGGCGCTGGGCGTCGCACCCTCACTGATGCGTGGATTGAAACGCCCAGATGCTCGGCCAGTTGGGGCCAGGCCTGCCGATCGCACCCTCACGGGTGCGCGGATTGAATCCTCTCCCTGCCATCTTTGAATCCGCACTCCGAGCCGGAAGCTCGACTCTCCGCTTTGCGGCATCCCCCTGACAAGGTGCCAGACCTCAGACGTACCCGAGCCCGCGCCAGTAGTCCAGCGGACGCCTGGCGGGCACGCCCAACGACGCCGCAATCTCGAGAATGCGCGGCACGTCGCGCCGGTAGACCACAAACAGGTGATTGTCTTCGGTGGTCATATCGTCGATTTCCACCACGTCGTAGCCGTCGCCTTCGTCCGTCCACTCGGCAAGGTGGCGGTCCAGCCAGGTGTAGTACTCGGTCTGCGTCTCCACGTTCTTGGGAAAGGCAGGGAATGCGTCGCCCATCATCTGGCAGAGCTCGTGGTGGACATCGATCATCTTGTCGCCGTTGGCGGAGTAACGCTCCATCGCCGCGGTGATCGCGATTGCATACGCCTGTTCCTCGCACTCGGTCCACTCCAGCTCCGGCAGGAAGGCTTCGATGTCCCGAACGATCTCGCTTCGTTCGTCGGGTTCGGTGCTGCCGGAAGAAAGAAGCTCGACGAGTTCCAAGAGGGGTGCGTTCATTGCGCTCACTGACGGCTGAAGGATGATCGACGCCCGGCCCAGGCCGGCCGTCCACCCAAGGCGAATCGGCACGACCGCAACACTGGACACGCAGAAAAAAGCGCGCCGAAGCGCACCACGCGCGGCACTATAGCCGGTAGTTTTTGACATGCAAGTGTCCGTGGAGCCGACCACCCCGGCCGCCACCCGGCACGGATGCAAGGCGTGGAGTACCGGGGCGACCGCGCTCAGTACGTGCCGTCGAACGCAAAGATCGGCGTGCGCTGGCGCCACGCGCCCGCGGTGAAATCCGGGAATGCGACGGTCTGGAAGCCGCTGGCGATCGACTGTTCGGACAGCGGGGTGATCGCGCTCCAGGTCACGGCGTCGTAGATGTCGATCGGCATCGGTGCCCTCGCCTTCAGTGCTTCGACGAAGGCGTGGATGACGAACCAGTCCATGCCGCCGTGGCCGGCGCCGGCCGCGGTGGCGGCGTAGCGCGTCCACAGCGGATGCTCGTACTGGTCCTGGTAGGGCTTGAAGGCTTCCCATTGGTGCGGCGGGCTGCGGCCTTCGAGGTGGATCGACTGGTTGAGATCCATCCACAGGCCCTTGGTGCCCTGCACGCGGAAGCCCATCGAGTAGGGACGCGGCAGCGAGGTGTCGTGCTGCAGCAGGATGGTCTCGCCGTTGGCGCAGGCCAGGGTGGTGGTGACGACGTCGCCCAGCTTGAACGCCACCTTGGTGCTGGGATGGGTGTTGCCGCCGCTCTTGGCCACGGTGTAGTCGTGCAGGCCGCGGGCCTTGCTGGCGAAGGCGTTGAGGTGGGTGAAGCGGTTGCCGCGGTTGATGCCGGCGTACATCGCGCACGGGCCGATGCCGTGGCTGGGATACAGCTCGCCATTGCGCTGCACCGAATGCGCGGTGCGCCAGCGCGCTTCGCTCCAGGCCTTGCCACCGAACTCCACGCCGCTGTCGTAGGGCTGGTCCGGGTCGCCGGAGTTGAACTTCACCCCGCGCAGATCGTGCTGGTAGCCGGCCTGCAGATGCACCAGTTCGCCGAACAGGCCCTGCCGCACCATCTGCAGCGCGGCCATCACGTCGCGGCGGTAGCAGACGTTCTCCAGCAGCATGTACGGGGTGCCGGTGGCGAGCTGGGCGTTGAGCACGTCCCAGTGGTCCCGCAGGGTGATGCCGGCCACCACCTCGCAGCCGACCGCCACGCCGGCCTGCATCGCCGCGATCGCCATCGGTGCATGCCACTCCCAGGGCGTGGCCACGATCACGCCATCCAGGCCCTTGTGTGCCAGTAAGCGCTTCCAGGCGCTGGCATCGCGGTCCTGGCCGTAGGCGGTGGGTGCGGGCTTGCCGGCCTTGGCGACCATGGCCATGGCGCGGCCGAGCATGATCGGCTCGCTATCGCACAGGGCGACCAGTTCCACGTCGTCGCGGCGCAGCAGTTCGGTCAGCAGCACCTGACCGCGCATGCCGGTGCCGATCATGGCCAAACGCAGGGTGCGCTTGCGCGCCCAGGCCGGTGTCTGCGGCAGCAGGCTGCCGGCGGCGATGGCGGCACCGGCGGCGATGAAGTCGCGTCGTTTCATGATGTGCGGTCTCCTCTTGGATGCGCGCCGGCGTCGGCCGGCACGCATGCTGCTGCACGTGCGCTCACTTGAAGCGGTAGCCGATGGTCACGCTGTAGCCGCGGCCGAAGATGGTGGCGTAGTCACTGGAATCGCCCAGGAAGCTGTTCGGATCGTAGAACGGCAGGCGGTCGAACAGGTTCTTGACGGTGAAGCTCAGGTTCCAGGCGTCGTCCGGGCGCCAGGTGACGCTGAGGTTGGCGGTCCACCACGACGGCGCGCCATCGCACTTGCTCGGCTGCAGCTTGAGGTAGCCGGCGGTGCAGGTCTGCGGGTTGTTGTCCTCGGCGTCGATCCGGTCGGTGGCCCACTTGGTGCCGCCGACGTAGTTGACGAACATGCTGGTGGTGACCTGGCGGTAGGTCCAGTCGGCGTTGAGCGTGGCGCGCAGGCGCGGGTTGTTGTAGTAGCCGACCACGTCGCCGTAGTACCAGCCGCTGTCCTGATCCATGTAGAAGCGGTTGCGGTTGGCGATGGTGGCGGCCAGGCCGATGTTCAGCCCGCCCCACTGGCCGAGCGAGAAGCGGCTGCGCGCGTCGATGTCGAAGCCGTCGACCAGGGTCTTGCCGCGGTTGCGGTACTGCCCGACCACACTGGCGACATTGCCCACGCTGTAGCCCGGCAGCGTGCCCGGGCAGGCCACGCCGCTGGCCGGGTCTGCGCACATCGCCGCCAACTGCGCGAGGTTGGCGCGGTCGCTGTCGGTGATCGGCGAGCGGGTCATGGCGGTGATGTCGCCGGCGCGGCGGTAGTCCGGGGCGACGATCTCGTTGTCGCGGTAGATGAACCAGTAGTCGGCCGACACCGACACCCAGTTGGCCGGCTCGTAGACGAAACCGAGCGTGGCGATCTTGGCCTTCTCCGGCTTCAGGTCCGGGTTCGGCTGGGTCATGCGCGCCACGGTGCGGCTGCAGTCGGCATTGAGCAGGCTCTTGCCCAGGTCCACGTCGCCGCTGCGGCGCGACTGCAGCAGCAGGTTGGCGATGGCATTGGTCTCGCCGCAGCGCACCTCGTCGCGGTAGCCGCCCAGCTGCGCATAGACGCCGCCGCTGCCGGACTCGGCCAGGCTGGGCGCGCGGAAGCCGGTGGAATAGGTGCCGCGCAGCAACAGTTGCTCGAAGGCCTGGTACTTGAAGCCGACCTTGGGCGCCAGGTTGGTACTGAAGTTCGGGTACTTGTCGGCGCGCAACGCGGCGTCGAGTTCCAGCTTGTCGGTGATCGGCGCGACGGTCTCGGCGAACAGCGCATAGGTGTTGCGCTTGCCGTCGAACCAGGAGCCGCCCTGCTGGGTGATCAGGCCGTTGGCCGCGTCCGGGTTGCCGGGGGTGTAGAAGGTCTCGCGGCTGGCGTTGAAGCCGAACGCGGCGCGCATCTCGCCGGCAGGCAGCTGGAACAGCGGGCCTTCGATCTTGCCGTCGAGGGTGTGCAGGCGCGTCCACGATTCGATGTCGAAGGTGGGGAATGCCTCGCGGATCAGCGCGGCGTTGGCGGCGCTGATCTCGCCGAACCTGTACGCCGGGTGGTCGGAGATGATCACCCGGCCGGTGCCCGGGTCGATGGTGAACGGGCCGAACGCCTTCTCGAAGCCTTTCACGTTGACGTTGACGGTCTGGTAGGTGACCGAGTGGGTGCCGGCGGTGGCGAAGGCGGTTTCCCAGTTCCAGTCGCCGACGCTGCCGCGCGCGCCGCCGAGCACGCGGTAGCTCTGGTCGGTGTTGCGCTGGCCGAAGTAGTCGGGGCCGGCGTCCTGCAGCAGGTACTGCAGGCCGACCACCCCGCCCATCATCGCCTTCAACTGCGGGCTGGCATGGTTGTACTCGTTATTGGGCCCGAGGAACGGATACAGGAACTGGTTGACGGTGTTGCCGGTGTTGCGCGAGAACCAGCTGGTGGGGTTGCCGGTGGTGGTGTTGAACGCGCGCGGGGTGCCGCCGTTGGCGCGCAGGTCGATGTCGGTGTAGGTGGCCTCGGCGAACAGTTCGGTGCTGGCGCCGACCAGGAAGGTGCCGTTGAGGTAGGCGGTGTTGCGTTCGGACTTGGCGCCGGCGTCGATCTCGTTGTTCAACCAGGTTTCCCACACGCAGCGCGGGCCGGCGGCCTCGCTGGCCAGCACGTTCTGGCAGCCCGGTGCGGCTTCCTGCACGCGGCGCCCGGTGACCGGGTCGAAGGCGAAGTAGCTGCCCGGATTGAACTGGCCCAGCTTGCTGCCCACGCCCAGGCGCAGGTTGGTCAGGTAGTTGGGATTGTTGACGTAGTACTGCGCCGGGCGCTTGTCGTAGAAGTCGCGCAGCGGGATCGCGTCGCGCCGGTACACGTTGACCGCGCCGTAGACGTTGAAGCGGTTCTCGGTGAGGTCGCCGAAGCCGGCGGTGATGCTGGCCTGGTGTTCGCCGTAGGACTCGATGCGGCTGGAGGTGTCGTTGCTGAAATTGATCTCCGCGCCCTGGAAGTTGCGCTTGGTGATCACGTTGATGACGCCGGCCACCGCGTCGGTGCCGTACACCGCCGAGGCGCCGTCGGTGAGCACTTCCATGCGCTCGATCGCCGCGGCCGGGATCGCATCGATGTTGACGAACTGGGTCTGGAAGCCGGCCGGCGCGCCGTAGTACGACAGGCGGCGGCCGTTCAACAGCACCAGCGTGCCCTGCGCGCCGAGGCCACGCAGATTGGCCTGCGAGGCGCCATCGGAGCCGGTGAACAGCGAGCGCGCGTCCTGTTGCGCCGGGCGTGCCGCGGGCAGGTTGTCGAGCACCTGCAGCAGCGTGCGCGCGCCCATCGCCTGGATGTCCTGCTTGCTGATCACCTGCACCGGCGAGGCGGTCTCCACGTCGGTACGGCGGATGTTGGAGCCGGTGACTTCGACCCGGGCCAGGTCGGTGGCGGCCTGACTGTCCTGCGCAGCGGCGGGCTGCAGGGCGGCGAGCAGGACACCGGCGATGGCCAGGGTCAACGGAGCGAGCGGGCGACAGCGGGGATGGCGGTGACGGGCGGGCAACATCGGGGTTCTCTCCTGGCAGGGTGCGGCGCGAACGCGGAATCGGCGGGCAAAGCGCTCCCGGGCCACGGCCAGGCGGCCGCAGTCGGGAAAGGCGGGGGAGGAGCGGTGTTACGGGGCGGTCATGGGGCGACGAAGCTGGCGGTGTCGCCCTCCTGACCGATCAGCACGGCGTTGGCCCAATTGGCGCAGACCTGGGCAGGCTGCGGACCCTGCGCGCCGAGCGTGCGCAGGCTCAGCGTGGACAGGCCGCGGATGTCCAGTTCCGGCTTGACCACGCCCGGCGCGCTGACCAGGCCGCTGTCGTAGAGCAGGCGGCCGTCGCCCCAGACCTGGAACTGCAGGCCGCCGGCGCTGCGGCAGGCGTCGTCGATGCCCAGGTCGGCGCGCAGCAGGCGCCAGTCGCCGTGCAGGCGCAGGTCGAGGCGGCTGTCGGCGCCCACGCCCAGGCCGCGGCGGAACTGCAGGCCGTTCATGCGCATGCCGGCATCGCCGC
>NZ_AQOI01000252.1:0-4621 GCF_000364665.1 Xanthomonas sp. SHU 199 | reverse complement strand
CCGGCCAGCGCCGCCGGCAACGCCAGCTCGGACAGATAACGCTGCTGCGCCGGCCGTTCCGGCGCCGGGTGCTCGAGGATGTGGAAGGTCGACAGCGCGATCGGGCCGACGTCGCGCGGCTGCAGCGCATCGAAGGCGCGCGGCCGGCGCTGCGCGGCGACGACCATCGGGTCGTTGCTGTCGGCGCCGTCGCCCTCGGGGTTCTGCACGCTCAGCACGCGGAAGCGCAGCAGGCGGCCGGCGTGCGCGGGGAAATCGATGCGCTGTACGCCTTCCTGCAGGCGCAGGTGGCCGCGCGCCACCGGCTCGCCCCACTCGCCGTTGCTGTCGCCCAGGTAGACCTCATAGTCGCGCACCTGGCCGTGCTTCCAGTTCTTGTCGTTGCGCGGCGCCAGCTCGATGCCGTCGATCATCTTGCGCTCGCCGAAACCGATCACCCATTCGTGCGCGCCGGTGCGCACGGCCTGGTTGCGCACGCTGCGGAACCAGGTGCCCGGGTCGTCGTCGAAGGCGTTCTCCAGCGGGTGTCCGGGTTCCTCGGCCGGGCGGTTGACCACCAGCAGGCTGTCGGCGGGCAGCGCGCGGCCCAGCTCCGGCGCAGCCGGATAGGCGTCGTCGGCCGCAGCGGCGGCGACCGGGAAGTCCAACCGCAGCTGCAGCGGTTGGCGGATGTCCTGCACGGCGGTGCGCACGTGCACGGTGCCGCGGCGCTCCGTGGCGTCGAAGTACCAGCCTTCGCTGGCCTGGGCGAGGGCCGCGGCGTCGGCAACCGTCGGCAGCGCGCGTTCGCCGACCTGAACCGACCGCGGCGCCTGCCGCGCGAGCACGCGCAAGGCATAGCGACGCTGCGGCAGCTGTCCGTCGTAATGGCCCTGCACCGGATCGATCCATACCTGCACCGGGCCGCTGCCCTGCGCCGGCGCCTGCATGCGCACCACCTGCGTGCTGGACTCGCCCTGCTGGTAGCGGCGGGTGTTGCCGTCGTCCTCGTACAGCGTGTACTGCGAGGCCCCCTGCGGATACACGTCGAAGGTCACCTCGTCCAGCGGCTTCTCGCCGTCGTACAGCATCGCCGGGTACATCGGCAGGATCGCGCCGGCACGCACGAACAGCGGCAGCGTGGCCAGGTCGACCTGGCGATCGAGCTGGCGGCCGTCGGCGCCGGCCTGCACGCGGCGGCCGTCCCAGTAGTCGATCCAGCCGCCGGCCGGCAGATGGATGTCGCGCCGCCAGCCGCGGCTGGCCGCCTGGCTGCGGTACACCGGCGCCACCAGCAGGTCGCGGCCGAGCAGGAACTGGGCCTTGTAGGTCTCGTCCTGCGCGTGCGGATCGCGCGGGTCCTCCCACATCAGCCCGCGCACCGGCGGCGCACCGGTCTGCGCGGCATCGTGCACCAGGCCGTACATGTACGGGGTCAGGCGCATTTTCAGCTTCAGGTAATCGCGGTTGATGCTGCGGTACGGCTCGTCGTACCACCACGGATGCTTGCGCGCGTTCGACGACCAGCCGCTCATGCCCATCAGCACCGGGGTGAACGCCTTCCACTGCAGGTCGCGGGTGAAGGTCTCGGCGCTGCCGCCGAAGATCGCATCGACATCGCCGGCCGCGTAGGCCATGCCGGACAGGCCGGAGCCGATCAGGGTCGGCACGTGCCAGCGGATGTAGTCCCAGCTGCTGCTCTGGTCGCCGGTCCAGGCCACCGCGTAGCGCTGGATGCCGGCCCAGCCCATCACCGTCCACAGGAACGGGCGCGCATCGGAGTTGGCGAGGATGCCGTCGTAGGCCTGGTGGTTGGCGTCCATCGCGAACTGGTAGCCCTTGCCGGTCCAGGCCACGTCCAGCTTCTGCACGCGGCTGCCGGCCTTGCCGACTTCCCAGGCGATCTTGTCCACGCCGTTCTCGGTCCACAGGCCGGTGCGGAAGCCATAGCGGGCCAGGCCCTGCACGGTCTCCGGCAGCCTGGTGTAGCCGCAGCCGTAGCCGTCGTTGGGCAGGATCCAGCCGCCAGGCATGTCGTGCTCGCGGTACTGCCGCGCCACGCTGTCGACCACGTCCGGGGTGGTGCCGGTGGGGCCGTCGTGCCAGCCGTCGGGCACAGTGCCGGGCTTCTTCGCGTTGTCGCCGTCGTTGTAGCAATCGGCATCGCCGTAGGACAGCGACCAGCGCGCCAGCATGCTCGGGCGGCCGGTCAGCCGGGTATAGCGCTCGATCAGGGCCGGCAGGTCGGCGCCGACGAAGTAGTAGGCGTCGAAGCGGTCTTCGCGATGCAGCAGCGTGGCCTGGTCGGGCTGGCGCAGATCGTAGCTGCCGTCGCTCCAGGTGTTGCGCAGCATGCCCCAGCCGCGACTGCTGAGCAGCATCGGCGCCGGGCTCGGGCGATCGCCCTCCTCCCAGCCGCCGGAATACGACACTTCCAGTTCACGGCCCTTGAACTCGAAGCGCCCGTTCTGCTGGCCGCCGCCGTAATAGGCTTCGTCGGCCTGCGAGGACAGCACCTGCACGCTCTGCGTGGCATCCAGGTCCAGCGGCTGCAGTTCCTGCCACAGCGCGACCGCGCGGCCCTGTTCCAGCCGCTCCAGGCGCAGCCGCAGCGGTTGCCGCTGCACGTGCAGCACCAGCGCGTCGGTACGCACGCGCAGTTCCTGCGCATCGTCTTCCAGTTGCGCCTGCACCGCGGCCTTGGGTTGCGGCAGCACGATCGGCGTGGCCTTGTCGCCGGCGCCGGTGAGCGTGCCGTGGCGCCCGGCCTGCACGCGCACGATGTCCGCCGCCGGCAGTTCGATGCGCAGGCGCACGCCGCGATCGGTCTGCAGGTCCCAGCCCTGCAGGCCGTCGCGGCTGGCGCTGGCGGCGACCGTGCGCAGGTTGCCGACCGGCTCGGCGACGACGGTGGCGGCCGCCAGCAGCAGGGCCGGCAGCGCGATCGCCGGCAACAGCGACGAGCGACGAACGCGGTTCTCCACACGACCCCCAAACCCGTTTCCCCGGGCGTTTCGAAAGCGTTGCGCCGACTCTAGGCCAGGGATTTGAAAGATGTCAATAAATTGAAAGCAAAAAACAAGATTTATTTTTGCAAAACGAAAGATATTGTCCCACATGACTTTGCTTTCATCTCGACAGAATCGGCTGATTCGGCTTGCGATAGCGACCTCCACTTGCAGCTTTCGTTTTAGGGCGGGCGATCCGCAGACACATTGGGCACAGGCAAATACTTTCTTTTTTCTTTCGATGTTTGACATTTCGAAAGAAAAGCCGGATGGTGCGCTGGCCCAACAGGAACCACCGCATGGACCTCCTTCCGCTTTCCGATGCATCCGCCTGGCAGCGCCTGGGCGGGGCCGATACCGCCCGCGAGATCGCCCAGCAGCCGGCGCTGTGGCGGACCCTGGCACAGGATCTGGCGCACGCCGGCGACCGCCTGCAGGCCTTCCTCGGCGACCGCCTCGCCGATCCGGGCCAGCGCGTGCTGTTCACCGGCGCCGGCAGTTCCGGCTTCATCGCCGAGATGGTGGCCGACGCGATCAATGCGCAGTGGCCGGCCGAGGTGCGCGCGGTGCACACCACCAGCCTGCTGACCCATCCGGCGCTGTACCTGCAGCGCGCGCGGCCGACCCTGCTGGTGTCGTTCGGGCGCAGCGGCTCCAGCCCGGAAAGCGTGGCCGCGGTGGAGCGCGTGCGCAGCGACGTCGACGACGCGCGCTTCCTCGACATCACCTGCAACGCCGACGGCGAACTGGCCCGCCGCGGCGCCGACCGCGCCGACACCTGCACGCTGCTGATGCCGCCGGCCAGCTGCGATCGCGCCTTCGCCATGACCAGCAGCCTGACCTGCATGCTGCTGGCGGCGCTGAGCGTGTTCGAGCGTGCGCCGTGGGAAACGCGCAGCGCGCGCCTGCAGCGGCTGGCCGAATTGGCCGACCGCGGCCTGGCGCAATGGGATGGCGCGGTGGCGGCGCTGGCGCAGCGCCCGTTCGCGCGGGTGATCTATCTCGGCAGCGGCCCGCTGGAAGCGCTGGCGCGCGAGGCCGCGCTGAAGGTCCTGGAACTCACCGCCGGCCGCGTGCTGGCGCTGGCCAACACGCCGCTGGGCTTCCGCCACGGCCCCAAGTCCACGCTCGACCGCAGCACCCTGGTGGTGGTGCTGCGCAGCGTGCAGCCGCTGGCGCGCCGCTACGAGCAGGACCTGCTGGACGAACTGCGCCGCGATGGCGTGGCCGGCCAGGTGCTGGCGATCGGCCCGCATGCGGACATCGGGGCCGGCGACGACCACACGCTTGCCGTCGCCGGCCTGGACGATCCGTGGCTGGCGCCGCTGTGGCTGGGCTTCGCGCAGCTGTTCGCGCTGCAGCGTTCGGCCGCGCTCGGCCTGACCCCGGACAATCCGTTCCCCGACGGCACCGTCAACCGCGTGGTCCAGGGCGTCACCATCCACCATGGCTGAGCCCGGCGCGCCCACCTGCTACGGCCTCGACGTCGGCGGCACCAAGATCGAACTGGTGGCCTGCGACGCCGCGCTGCAGGTGCTGTGGCGGCGCCGCGTGGCCACGCCGCAGGGCGACTACGCCGCCTTCCTGCAGGCGGTGGTGGCGCTGGTGGCCGCGGCCGATGCCGCGCTCGGCCG
>NZ_AQOI01000251.1:0-1552 GCF_000364665.1 Xanthomonas sp. SHU 199 | reverse complement strand
ATTCCACTGAACAACGTGGTGGGTTTACACAGCTAGTGCGGCGCCAGCAGGGTGAACGGGAACCACGGCAGGTTGCGCGCGATCCAGTAGCCCGGCAGGGCGACCAGCCAGAAATTCGGCCGCGAGACCACGCTCACGACTGGCGCAAACCAGGCCGCGCGCCAGCCGGCCTTCCAGGCGATCAGGCCCGGCAACAGGGCCAGGCCCAGCATTGCGCCGGGATTCATCGCGAACGCGCCGACCGGGTCCAGGTGCACCAGCGCATGCAGGGCGCGGGTCATGCCGCAGCCCGGGCAGTAATAGCCGGTGAGCGCATGGAACATGCACGGCGCGAACGGGTTGTTCGCGGCATTGGGATCGAAGCGGTACAGCAGCGTGGCGCCGCCGGCCGCGAACGCGGCGGCGGCGCCCAGGCACGCCCGTTGTTGCCAGGCGCGCATGCCGATCAGCTCGCGTGCTGCATCTGCTGCATGAACTCCATGTAGCCCTGCATGCCGCCGGTAGAGAGTTTGTAGGTGGTGAAGAGTATGCCGATGATGGCCAGCGCGGTGGTCACCCAGCACCAGGTCTTGGCGGTGTTGGAGGCGCGACGCGCACCCTCCAGGTCGCCCTGGTTGAGCAGGCCGTTGACCTTGCTGGAGAACACGATGGCGACGATGCCGGTGATCAACGACGGGCAGCAAAAGCAGAAGCCAAGCACCGTCGAGATGATCGCCCAGGCCAGATGGTTGGGGACCGGGCCGGGAGCGGGCGGCGGCGGCGTGACAGGGCTGACGGTGCTCATGTGGATCTCCTTGAGGGGTGGCGCACGGCAGTCGGTGAGTCTAGACGAGTCGCTGCGGTGCGGAGGTGGCGGGCCGTCAGTGCGGCGCGAGCAGCGTGAAGGGATACCAGGGCAGATTGCGCAGCAGCGCATAGCCGAGCAGCACCCATAGCCATAATCGCGGGTCGGCGAGGATTTTCAGCAGCGGCGCGAGCGGGCGCAGGCGCAGGCCGGCGGCGTTGAGCGCCATGATCGCCAGCAGCGGCAGTGCCACCACCAGCAGGGGATTGCTGGTCCAGGCATGGGCCAGGTCCAGGTGCACCAGCGCGTGCAGGCAGCGGGTACTGCCGCAGCCGGGGCAATACAGGCCGGTGAGGGCGCGGAACGGGCAACCCGGCAGCGGATTGCCGGGGACATTGGGATCGACCCGGCGCAGCACCACGGTGGCGACCGCTGCGGCGCCGCTCAGTGCGGCCAGCGGCAGCCAGCGGGGCAGGGACTGCAGGCGCTGAAGGGACATGTCAGGCGGACGATCGCGTGGCCGGCCGCCGTCGCAGGCGACGGCGGCCGCGGCGCTCAGGACATGGACGACTGCTGCATCATGCCCAGGCCGCCCAGGGCGAAGAGGAAGATCATGTACAGCACGATCAGCACCACCGAGGTCGCCGCCGAGTAGATCGCCCACTTCTTGGCCTTGTCCGACGAATCGCGCGCACCGGCCACATCGCCCGCGGCGAGCTTGGTGTTGACCTGCGAGGCGTAGACGATGGACACGATGCCCAGCGGCAG
>NZ_AQOI01000250.1:0-716 GCF_000364665.1 Xanthomonas sp. SHU 199 | reverse complement strand
GCATTCCGCTGGCGTGTCCGACAGCCAGACAAAATGATCGGTGTGGGCTTGATACGTTCCCAACTGCACGACGTCGAGGTTCTGCATCGATTCGTTTGCCGATGCTTGCCAACTCAGCAAAGCGAGCATCAACGGCAGGCCCATTTTATATTTCATATTTCTTCTCTTCTTGAAAATGGATCAATCTGCGCCGTGCAAAAAAGCGCGACGCCCTCCAGATCCTTACTTCTTCAGCCGTATGGAAATGACTTTGGTGCGATCGCCGAAAATGCATACACCCGGATCGACCAAGACTTCGACATCTAAATTCTTGGTGTATGCGACGAGTGCCATCGCGGTAAGTTCTTGGTAAGACGGATGATTCTTGTCGATCGCGAAGTCGTTCAGGGGAGCCGAACACCCGGATGGGCCATCGTTGGAAGTATGAATAGCCATACCTTCACCGACCCAGCCGTTTTCAATAACGGTAATTTTACCCGCCCCGACCACTGTGATGGCTTGCGCCTGGTAGGAAAAGCATGATGCTGCGATCGCCAGCGACATTCCCATCTTCAAATTCATCTCACACCCGCCTTTTTTAATCCGTTGTTGATCGCGGTCGTTTACTGTCTCTGTGTCTTCGAACCGCGACAGTCAGGTATTCCACCAGTCCTCAGCGGACTTAGTCATTCAGCAGCAGCTGATACAGCAACGGCACGATATCCACCGCAGGCCGC
>NZ_AQOI01000249.1:0-333 GCF_000364665.1 Xanthomonas sp. SHU 199 | reverse complement strand
TGTCTGGCTGTCGGACACGCCAGCGGAATGCAAGGCCACATCTGGCAACCATGTCCTGCATTTTCAAGAAGACCAGCCCGGCGGCAAGGCATTGCTGGCCGTCTTGATGACGGCGCTGATGAACAAGCGCAAGATCGATGTGCAGACCAATGGTTGCGACATCGTCGAGGTTTACTTGAAGTAAGCACGCTCTGGCGGAGCCTGCTCCGTAGATTCCGTTGCGTACGTTGTATCGTAATGTTGCTAGGGGAAGCGTTGTCGATCCGACTTCAATGAGAAGTCGACTTTACATCGCGTATCTATGGTTCCAACTCGCAAGGACGAGTGATGTCA
>NZ_AQOI01000248.1:0-4585 GCF_000364665.1 Xanthomonas sp. SHU 199 | reverse complement strand
CCGGCCGCGCGCAGGCCGTCGCGCAGCGCCGGGTACAGCGCCGGATCGGCGATCACCGCATGCGCGGGACGGTGCGTGGCGCACAGCGCCAGCAGCGCGTCGACGTTGCGCCCGGCGGCCAGCACGCCGGCGCGCAGGCGCTGCGGATGGCGCGCGATCACGTCCAGCGCCGAGGCGCCGATCGAGCCGGTGGCGCCGAGCACGGCGATGGTGCGGACCGCTGGGGTCTTGCTGCGTTGCGTGTTCACTGGCTCAGAACCCGAAGATGTCCTTGCCCAGCGCGAAGATCGGCAGCGCCGCCAGCACGCCGTCGATCCGGTCCAGCACGCCGCCGTGACCGGGAATCACGTTGCCCGAGTCCTTGGCGCCGACATGGCGCTTGAGCAGGCTCTCGAACAGGTCGCCGACCACCGAGGCCAGCACGCTGACCGCGGCCACGATCAGCAGCCCGGGCAGGTGCGGCAGGGTCACCCCGGCCAGCCAGCCGAAACCGGCGGCCACGATCAGGCCGGCCAGCAGGCCGCCGACCAGGCCTTCCACGGTCTTGTTGGGGCTGATCCGCGGCGCGAGCTTGTGCTTGCCGAACTGGCGGCCGGCGAAATAGGCGCCGGAATCGGCGGCCCACACCGTGGCCAGGGCGGTCAGCAGCCAGCGGTGGCCGTTCGGCTCGCTGGCGTGGATCAGGCCCAGCGCGGCCCAGGCCGGCACGATCGCCAGGGTGCCGGCGGCGAGCTTGAACACCCGCGCGTAGGTGGCGTGGTCGGAGCCGAAGCGGTAGAAGCCCAGCCACAGCAAGGCCACGCACCACCAGCCGGCGCCGATCAGGGTGGTCAGCTGGAACAGCACCAGCGAGCCGGCCGAGGCCCACACCAGCAGCACCATCAGCAGCAGGTTGAGCATCAGCAGGATGGTGCGCGGCAGGGTGTCGTCGACCTCGGCCAGCTTCAGCCATTCCCACAGGCCGATCAGGAAGATCAAGGCGGCCAGTGCGACCAGCCACTGGGTCGGCAGCAGCAGGATGGCGCAGATGGCCAGCGGGGCCATGATCAGCGCGGCGATGACGCGGGTACGGGTCATGCGGAAACGTTCTCCGTCGCCGCTTCGGCGACCTGCGCGCTGGTGAGGCCGAAACGCCGCTCGCGGCGGGCGTAGTCGTCCAGGGCTTGTTGCAGCACCTCGGGGCCGAACTCGGGCCAGAGGGTCTCGGTGAACCACAGTTCGGTATAGGCCAGCTGCCACAGCAGGAAGTTGCTGATGCGCAGGTCGCCGCCGGTGCGGATGAACAGGTCCGGCGGCGGCAGGTCGGCCAGCGCCATGCGCGCCGACAGCGCGTCCTCGTCGATCTGCTCCGGGCGCAGGCGTCCGGCGGCGACGTCCTCGGCCAGCGCGCGCGCGGCCAGGGCGATGTCCTGGCGGCCGCCGTAGCTGGCGGCGATCGACAGGTGCAGCGCCTGGTTGTCGCGGGTGCGCGCCTCGGCCTGGGCCATGCGTTCGCACAGCGACGGCGCGAAGCGCGCGCGGTCGCCGATGAAGCGCACGCGCACGCCGCGCCGCTGCAGTTCCTCGACCTCGCGGTCGAGCGCGTGCAGGAACAGCTTCATCAGCGCGTCCACTTCCTCCTGCGGACGCCCCCAGTTCTCGCTGGAAAAGGCGAACAGGGTCAGCGCGCCGATGCCGCGCTCCAGGCAGAAGTCGATGGTGCGGTTGACCGCGCGGGCGCCGGCGCGGTGGCCGATCACGCGCGGCCGGCGGCGGCGCTGCGCCCAGCGGCCGTTGCCATCCATGATGATGGCCAGGTGGCGGGGCAGGGACATGGGGATGGGGTCGGAAGGCATGGCCGGCAGGCGCAGGCTCAGACCGCCATCAGTTCCTGTTCCTTGCCCTTGACCACGTCGTCCACGTCCTTGATCGCCTTGTCGGTCAGCTTCTGGATGTCGTCCTCGCTGGCGCGGGCCTCGTCCTCGGTGACCTTCTTGTCCTTCAGCAGATCCTTGACCTGCTGGTTGGCGTCGCGACGGATGTTGCGGATCGCGACCTTGGTGTCCTCGCCTTCGCCGTGCACGACCTTGGACAGCTCGCGGCGGCGCTCCTCGGTGAGCGCGGGCAGGTTGAGGCGGATGGTGGTGCCGGCGGTGTTCGGGGTCAGGCCCAGGTCCGAGGCCAGGATCGCCTTCTCGACCGCGCCGACCATCTGCTTTTCCCACGGGGTGATGGTCAGCGAGCGGGCGTCGGCGACGGCCACGCTGGCGACCTGGCTCAGCGGCATGTCCGAGCCGTAGTAGTTGACCTTCAGGTGCTCGACCAAGGCGGTCGACGCGCGGCCGGTGCGCACCTTGATGAGCGCATGACGCAGCGCGTCGATGCTCTTGGCCATGCGGGTCTGTGCGTCTTGCTTGATTTCGTTGAGCATCGCCGGTGTCCGTGCTGAATCTGAATCGGACGATTATAGCCTGCCGGGAGTGGGGAATCGGGAATGGGGAATGGCAAGGGCGGATTCCGGCGCGCCCAACTGAACGCCAATGTGGCGGGGAATCGTGGCCAGCGCCAATGCTGCAGTGCGCAACGCTCTGCGATTCCCCGCTCCCGATTCCCTATTCCCGGGGCGTCAGCCCCTTCCCTTCACCAACGTGCCGATCTCGGCGCCGCGCAGGATCTTCAGCAGTTCGCCGGGCTGGCCCATGTTGAAGATGCGCAAGGGCAAGTCGCTGTCGCGGGCCAGGGCGAAGGCGGCGGTGTCCATCACTTCCAGGTTGCGGGCGATGACCTCGTCGTAGGTCAGGCTGTCGAAGCGCACGGCGTCGGCGTGCTTCTTCGGGTCCTTGTCGTACACGCCGTCGACCTTGGTCGCTTTCAGCAGCAGGTCGGCACCGATCTCGATCGCGCGCAGCGCGGCGCCGGAGTCGGTGGTGAAGAAGGGGTTGCCGGTGCCCGCGGCGAAGATCGCGATGCGGCCCTTTTCCAGGTGGCGGATCGCACGGCGGCGGATGAAGTCCTCGCACACGTCGTTGATCTTGATCGCGCTCATCACGCGCACCTTGGCGCCGAGCTTTTCCAGCGCGTCCTGCATCGCCAGCGCGTTGATGACGGTGGCGAGCATGCCCATGTGGTCGCCGGTGACCCGGTCCATGCCGTTGGCGGCCAGACCGGCGCCGCGGAAGATGTTGCCGCCGCCGATCACCAGCGCCACTTCCGCGCCGGCCTGCTGCGCCTCGATCACCTCATGGGCGAGGCGATTGATGATCTTCGGGTCGATGCCGTAGTCCCCGTCTCCCATCAGCGCTTCGCCGGACAGTTTCAACAGGATACGGCGATAGGCGAGCTGGGACATGGCGACCTCGTTGGGGGATGACGGGCAAACCACACGATTTTAGCCGATGCGCGCCAGTACGTCTGTGCCGCCGGCGATGCTTCAGCGTTGCGCCTCGCCGGACGAACGCGCGGTGACGCGATTGCGACCGCCGTGCTTGGCGCTGTACAGCATGTCGTCGGCCGCCTGCAGCAGTTCCTGCGCGCTGTTGAAGCGCTCGCGGCCGCCCTGGGTGGCCACGCCCGCGGAGAAACTGATGTGCAGCGGCCCCTGCTTGGTGTCGGCCATCGGCCGCTGCGCGATCTCGGCGAGGATGCGCCGCATCACGCCCAGCGCGGCCTCTTCGCCGGTGTTGGGCAACAGCACCAGGAATTCCTCGCCGCCGAAGCGCGCCACGGTGTCGCTGGCGCGCAGCATCGGCTGCAGGGTCTGCGCGAATGCGCGCAGGACCTGGTCGCCGACCAGGTGCCCGTGCGCGTCGTTGATCTTCTTGAAATCGTCCAGGTCGATGAAGGCCACCGACAGCGGCCAGTCGTGGCGATTGGCCAGTTCGAACTGCTGCTTGAGCAGGGTGTCCAGCTGATGCCGGTTGAACACGCCGGTGAGGGCGTCGCGGCTGGCCTGTTCGGCCAGGCGCCGCGCATGCTGCTCGTACTCGTCGGCGCGCTGGCGCACGCGGTTGGCTTCCTGCACTTCGCGCAGGTTGCGCAGCACCATCAGCTCGCGGGCATGGCTGATGATCGCGTCGACCCGTTCCGGCTGCGCGATGCGCACGTCGAAGATCGGGCTGACCGCCGGCAGCGCCTCGGCGATGTGGCCCACCACCTCGTCGAAACGGCGGCTGTCCAGTTGCAGGTCGCGATAGGCGCACTGCATGGCGTGGGTGCGCGCGGCTTCGGGATCGTCGCTGAGCCAGATGTCGGCGACGGCGCCGGACAGGCGCACGCAGATGTCGAAGGGCTCGGTCGCGGCGCCGGCAGTGCCGCCGCCGCCGATACTGCGCTGCAGGTACGCGGGCAGCTTCCATTTCTGCGCCAGCCAGGCGCCGACCTCGGCGCGGTCGGCGCCCAGGTGCTCGCGCTCCAGCGCGCTCAGCCGTTGCGGATCGCCAGCCGCCTCGTGCAGCAGGGCGGCGTACTGGTCGTGGCAGACGTGCAGCAGGGCCAGTGCGCCCATGTCCTGCAACAGCCCGGCCAGCATCAGTTCCTCGTGCTTGCGCAGCCCCGCGGCCTGGCCGAGCAGGCGGCTGGCCAGCGCCGCCAGCACGCTGCGCCGCCA
>NZ_AQOI01000247.1:0-2589 GCF_000364665.1 Xanthomonas sp. SHU 199 | reverse complement strand
CGTTCCTGCGGCTCGCCGCTGCCGCCGCGCAGGCTCTGCACCATCGAGAAGCCCAGGGCCAGGCTCAGCGCGGCGTTGAGGCCGAGCATGGTCAGCGCCTGGCCCAGGTTGTCGACGCGACGCCGGCTGGCGTACAGCGGGGAATTGGCGATGCGCAGCATGCGCGCGCTCAGTGCCATGTCCATGGCGATCGCATCGGCGGTCGCGGCCAGGTCCACGTCCGCATCCTGCGCCAGTTCGATGATGCGCAAGGCAACGCCGGGGGGCGATGGCAGGTCGCGGGAGTGACTCAGGATCGCTTCGAGTTCAGGATGCATGCACTTCCGATACGGCATGGAATGAGAGGTGGGGGAGCGGCCTGTCCCGGCCTGCGCAGCGTACACCCGTAAAAAAAAAGCCGCGACAAGCGCGGCTCTTTTCTTCCCGGGAGCGGGATCAGGCCAGGCCGGCCTGCTTCATCACTTCGGCGGCGTAGTCTTCCACCACCTTCTCGATGCCTTCGCCCACGGCCAGGCGCTGGAAGCCGACCACGTCGGCGCCGGCGGCCTTCACCGCCTGCTCCACGGTCTGGTCGGTGTTCAGCACGTAGGGCTGGCCGTACAGGGTGACCTCGTTGACGATCTTGGCGATCTTGCCGCTGATGATCTTCTCCAGGATGTCGGCCGGCTTGGCCTTGTCCTTCTCCGACATCTTGGCCAGCTCGATTTCCTTTTCCTTGGCCACGAACTCGGCCGGGACGTCGGACGCCTTGACGTGCGGCGGGTTCATCGCCGCGATGTGCATGGCGATGCCGCGGGCCAGGTCGGCGTCGCCGCCCTTGACCTCGACCAGCACGCCGATGCGGCCGCCGTGCACGTAGGCGGCGACGTTGTTGGCGCTGTCGATGCGCACCAGGCGGCGCACCTGCACGTTCTCGCCGACCTTGGCGATGACCGCGGCACGGGCTTCCTCGACGGTCTCGCCGCTGGGCAGCTTGGCGCTCTTCAGCGCCTCCACGTCGGCGGCGCCGGAGGCCAGGGCGGCCTGGACGACGGCGTCGGTGAAGGCCAGGAAGTTGTTGTCCTTGGCGACGAAGTCGGTCTCGGAGTTGATTTCGACCAGGACCGCCTTGCCGCCGTCCTGGGCCATCGCGATGCGGCCTTCGGCGGCGACGCGGTCGGCCTTCTTGTCGGCCTTGGCCAGGCCCGACTTGCGCAGCCACTCGGCGGCGTTGTCGATGTTGCCGGCGTTCTCGGTGAGTGCCTTCTTGCACTCCATCATGCCGGCGCCGGTGCGCTCGCGCAGTTCCTTGACCAGGGAAGCAGTGATTTCCACGGGATGTCCTCACGAAAGGTGGGAAAAGGCCGGCTTGCGGCCGGCCGGTAGATCTGGGAAGCGGGCGCCGCAGGCGGCGCTCGCGAAGCCGGGCGCGCCGAACGCGCCGGGCGGCGGCTGCGCATGATCGCGCAGCCGCATGGCGCGCCGGTTACTCGGCGGCGGGAGCGGTCTCTTCGGCCTTCTTGCCGTTCTTGCGCGGGCCGCGGCCCTTGTCGTCGCCGCCCTCGGCGAACTCTTCCTCGCGCACGCTGGCGGCGTTCGGCGCAGCGGCCTTGCCTTCCAGCACGGCGTCGGCGGCGGCACGGGCGTACAGCTGCACGGCGCGGATGGCGTCGTCGTTGCCCGGGATGGCGTAGTCGACCAGGTCCGGGTTGTAGTTGGTGTCGACCACCGCGATCACCGGGATGCCGAGCTTCTTGGCTTCCTTGATGGCGATGTCTTCATGGCCGATGTCGATGACGAACAGGGCGTCCGGCAGACGGTTCATTTCCTTGATGCCGCCCAGCGAGGCTTCCAGCTTGTCGCGCTCGCGGCGCAGGGTCAGCACTTCGTGCTTGACCAGCTTGTCGAAGGTGCCGTCGGTTTCGGCCGCTTCCAGCTCCTTCAGGCGCGCCACCGACTGCTTGACGGTGCGGAAGTTGGTCAGCGTGCCGCCCAGCCAGCGCTGGGTCATGAACGGCTGGCCGCAACGCTCGGCTTCTTCCTTCACCGCGTCGCGGGCACTGCGCTTGGTGCCCAGGAACAGGATGGTGCCGCGCTTCTGCGCAACGCTGGAGATGAAGTTCATCGCGTCGTTGAACAGCGGAACCGTCTTCTCGAGGTTGATGATGTGGATCTTGCCGCGCGCGCCGAAGATGTACGGCGCCATCTTGGGGTTCCAGTAGCGGGTCTGGTGGCCGAAGTGGACGCCGGCTTCCAGCATCTGACGCATGGTGACCTGAGGCATTGCAGTGACTCCTGATGGGGAACCGGCCGTGCGCGGGCAGGAATGTGTGAAGCGCGCGCATGACGGCGGCCTTGCGAGCCGCACGACGATTCCGGGGTTGGGCCTCCCTGCCGCCTCCGTGGCCGAACTCCTTGCGGAGCACCCCGGCACGGGCGATGGCGGCAGGTGTGAATTCGCCGGTGCGTCCGGCGTGGACGGTCCATCGGCCGATGACAGGCACGACGAAGCCGCGCACTATACCTGGCGGACGGCGGTGGCGCAATTGCGCCGGGCGGTTCACTCGGCCGGCAGCGGCTGCAGTGGCGCCTGGTCGTCGAGCCGTGCCG
>NZ_AQOI01000246.1:0-6338 GCF_000364665.1 Xanthomonas sp. SHU 199 | reverse complement strand
GCCCGCACCGGCGGCCCAAGCCGCGCCACCGGCGTCCGCCGAGGCCGGGGAGGCGCCGCGTGCCAGCGAACGCGAGCGTGCCGCCGCCTACCAGGCGCTGCACCGCGCCTTGCTGGCCGGTCTGCCGACCCAGGTCGGCCATCGCACCGAGAAGGGCGATTTCCTGGCGCCGAGGCAGCGTCGCTTCCTGCTGTTCCCCGGTTCGGCGCTTGCCCGCAAGCCGCCGCCGTGGGTGCTGCCGGCGACGCTGCTGGACACGCAGAAGGTGTGGGGTCTGACCAACGCGGCGATCGAGCCGGATTGGGTGATCGCCGAATTGCCGCACCTGCTGGCGCGCAAGCATTTCGATCCGCACTGGTCGCGCGCGCAGGGGCAGGTGCTGGCCTCCGAGCAGATCAGCCTGTTCGGGCTGGTGCTGGCGCCGAAGAAGCCGGTGCACTACGGCCGCATCGATCCGCCCGGTGCGCACGAGCTGTTCGTGCGCCAGGGCCTGGTGCCAGGCGAGATCAACACGCGCGCCAGCTTCGTCGCCGACAACCAGAAGGTGCTGGCGCAGGCGCACGAGGAGGAGGCCAAGCTGCGTCGCGCCGGCATCGTCGCCGACGAGGACTGGCAGGCGCGCTGGTATCTGGACCGGATTCCCGGCGAGATCCATTCCGCCTCCGGCCTGGACGCCTGGTGGAAGGCGCTGGCGCCGGAGCAGCGGCGCGCGCTGCACTGGTCGCTGGCCGACCTGTTGCCGGGCGAGGGCAGCGCCGCCGAGCGCTATCCCACGTATTTCCCGCTGGGCGATGCGCGGCTGCCACTGCACTACCGCTTCGAACCCGGCGCGGCCGACGACGGCGTGACCCTGGAGGTGCCGGTGCACCTGCTCAACGCGCTGGACCCGGCGCGGCTGTCGTGGCTGGCGCCGGGCTTCGTCACCGACAAGGCGGCGGCGCTGATCCGCAGTCTGCCCAAGGCGCTGCGCCGCAACTACGTGCCGGCGCCGGACTTCGCGCGTGCGTTCTACGAGGCGTTCCCGCAGCCCAGCGCCGACGACATCCGTGGCGAGCTGGCGCGGTTCCTGCAGCGCGCCACCGGCGCGCCGCTGAGTGCGCTGGAGTTCGACGAGAGCACGCTGGAGCCGCATCTGCGCATGAACCTGCGCCTGCGCGACGAGGCGGGCAAGGTGCTGGCCGAATCGCGCGACCTGGACGCGCTGCGCGCGCGCTTCGGCGAACGTGCCGGGCAGGCCTTCGCCGCGCGCGCCGGCCGCGCCATGGCCGCGACCGGGCTGCGCGAGTTCCCGGCCACGCCGATCCCGCTGCAGGTGCCGGGCGAAGCCGGCGTGCCTGCGTATCCGGCGTTGGTGGACGAGGGCGACAGCGCCGCCCTGCGCATCTTCGCCGACCGTGCGCAGGCCGAGGCGGCGCATCCGCGCGGCGTGCGTCGGTTGCTGGAGATCGCCCTGGCCGACAAGGTCAAGCAGGCGCGCAAGCAGTTGCCGGTATCGCCCAAGACCGGGCTGCTGTACGCGGCGATCGAATCGCAGGAACGCCTGCGTGGCGACCTGGTGGAAGCGGCGTTGAATGCGCTGCTGGAGCAGGGGCTGGAGGCGATCCGCGACGCGGACAGTTTTGCCCAGCGCCGCGACGCCGCCGCCAGGCAGCTGTTCGGCGAGGCGATGGAGCGGCTGAAACTGGCCGAGGCGATCATGGGCGCGGCCGCGGAACTGAAGCCGCAACTGGAATCGCCGCTGATGGGCTGGGCCAGCGGCAACCTCGACGACCTGCGCGCGCAACTGGCAGCCTTGCTGCATCCGGGCTTCCTGCGCGGGACCCCGGCCACGGCGCTGGCGCAGTTCCCGCGCTATTTGCGCGCGATGATCCTGCGCGCCGAGCGCGCCAAACGCGATCCGGCGCGCGACCAGGCGCGGATGCTGGAGCTGAAGCCGTTCGTCGACGCACTGGCCGACGCGGCTGCGGCCGGACGTGGCGACACTCCGGAGTGGCAAGCGCTGCGCTGGGACCTGGAAGAACTGCGGGTGTCGCTGTTCGCCCAGGAACTGGGCGCCCGCGCCGGCATCTCGGCCAAGAAGCTGGCGCAGCGGGTGGCTCTGCTGCGGTGATTGGGGAGTGGGGATGGACAGCCTACGGCTGCCGAAGAGCGCGCGGGATTGGGTGTGAGATTTCCGCGCTGTTCCCGCACCACCGGCGTGAGCAGCATTCTTGTGGGAGGGGCTTCAGTCTCGACGCGTTCAGCGGCAGGCGTCGGGGCTGAAGCTCCTCCCACAACGGGGATGCGCCGCTTGGACGGTCAAGCGATCTGCTCTGCAACGGCGCGTGGTGTTGGTGCTACGCACCAACGCAGTCGCGTCTTGTTGTGTCGCAGGAGCGGCTTCAGCCGCGCCCATCGTGGCGTCATGCGTCGCGGCTGAAGCTGCTCCTGCGCGTACGCTCCAGGGCGATTGGAGGTGCCCTGCATTCCCGCTGCTCTGGCGTTCATGCGTCGGGGCTGAAGCCCCTCCCACAGCAGCCGCTCCTGCGACATGCGATCACGGCCCTCAACGTTTCAGCCCGCAGCAATCCAACGAATCCCGAATCCCCAATCCCCAATCTCCGCCCCTCAGTCATCCACCCGCTCGCCCATCAGCTCGCGCTGGCGCTTGTCCAGTTCCTCGGCGTAGCGCTTGCGCACGAAGCTTTCGCTGAGCACGCCCAGCACCTTGCCCTGCTCGTCGACCACCGCCAACTCGTCGCTCTGGGTCAGGTCGAACTGGCGCATGGCGGTGACCACGTCGGTGTCCGCGGGCAGGGCCACGTCGCGGTTGCCGGCGTAGTCGACGATGGCCGCGTCGGCGTTGACGCCGTCGGCATAGGCGGCAGCCAGGGTGACCAGGCCGGCGTAATGGCCGCTCTCGTCCTCCAGCACCACGCGGGTGCCCGAGCCGAGCGGGAAGCGGCGGCGGAACTCGGCCACGCTGGTGGTGGCGGCCAGCGGATGCACGTCCTTCTGCATCATCCGCCCGGCGCTGAGGTGCTTGACCCAGCCGACGTCGCGCGCGCTCTTGATGGTCTCGCCGCGCAGGTGCAGGCGCCAGGTGGAGAACGAGTAGCCGAAGATCTGGCGGACGATGGTGTTGGCGACCAGCACCGCCACCATCACTGCGCTGGCCAGCACGAAATCGTGGGTGCCCTCGAGCACCAGCATCGCCATCGTCATCGGCGCGCCGATCACCGCGGCGGCCATCGCCGCCATGCCGGCCAGCGACGCGGCGGTGCCGTCGACCAGGGCCATGCCGCTGCCGAGATTCAGCACGCCGGCGAACAGCCCGCCGACCAGCGACCCCATGAACAACGAGGCGAAGAACAGGCCGCCGCGGAAGCCGAAGCCCAGCGAGATCGCCGAGCCCAGGCACTTGAGCAGCAGCAGGATGCCCAGCCAGCGCAGCGAGGTCGGGCTGGTCAGGTCCAGGTGCAGCGCGCCGTGTCCGGAGGACAGCACCTGCGGGGTGATCAACGCCAGCGGGATCAGCAGCAGGCCGCCGGCGACCGGGCGTGCCCAGCGCGGCAGCGGGCTGCGGTTGATCGCCTGTTCGATCGCGCCGATCAGGCGCATCACCGCCACCGCCAGCAGCGCGCAGAGCACGCCGAGCAGCGCGTACAGCACGTAGTCGCGCGCCTCCAGTGCCGAGGCCGCCGAGGCCGGCAGCAGGTACGGCTGCACCCCGGCCAGCTGCGACACGAACACCGCGCCCAGCGAGGCCACCGCCACCGGTGCCAGCGCCGATGGCGAGTACGCGCCGATCACGATCTCGAAGGCGTAGAACGCGCCGGCCAGCGGCGCGCCGAAGGCCGCGGCGATGGCCGCGCCGGCACCGGCGCCGACCAGGGTGCGGATGTCGGCGCGGCGCAGGCGCAGCACCCGGCCCAGGTGCGAGCCGCTGCCGGCGCCCATCTGCGTGTACGCCGCCTCCAGGCCGACCGAGGCACCGACGCCGTTGGAGAACAGGGTCTGCACGGAGACGATCAGGTTGTCGCGCATCGACATGCGGCCGCCGTACAGCGCGTTGGCTTCGACGGCGTCGACCAGTTGCCGCTTGCGCGCGCGTGCGGCCATGCCCAGCAGGCCGACCAGCAGCCCGCCCAGTGGCAGCACCAGCAACTGGTGCACGCTCAGTTCGGACATGGCGCTGAGCCGCTCGTCTGCTTCCAGGCCGTACAGCAGGGCCTGCGCGCCGTGTGCCAGGCTGCTCTGCAACAGGGTCAGCAGGCCGGCGATCACGCCGACCAGCAGGGCCAGGGCGATGAACCAGACATCGCTGGCGCGCAGGCGCCGGCGCAGCGCGTCGGCGAGGCTGTGCGAGGCGTCGGCCAGTCCCGGCCGCGGACGCAGGTTCACGGCGCGCGATCCTATTTGATGCGACGGACCTTGGCGCGGGTGTTGTAGTTGTCGATCTGCATGTACCACACGCCCATGATGCCGGGGGTGATCTTCACCTTGGGCGCGGTGCGGTGCACGCTGGGCAGGCTCGCCGCCTCGGTCTGCTCCCATTCCTGACCGTTGGCCAGCACGTACTTGCGGCCTTTGGCGAAGCCGGAGAACTCGCCCACCAGGGTGCTCTCGATCGGCTCGGCGCTACCGAAGTCGAAGAAGCCGCGGTTCTTGGTGATCACCTCGCGGCGGCCCTCTTCCTTGGCCTTCTCCAGCGCCACCGCGGTTTCCTTGGCGACCTTGCCCTGCAGCCAGTCGTTCAGCGCAGCCAGCTCCTGCGGCGACAGCTTGTCCAGCCCGGCCGCCTTGAATTCCTGCGGCGACATCTGCGTCTGCAGATCGCCGGAGACGGTGCGCTGGGCGAGTGCCGGGGCGGCGGACACGGCGAGCGCCGCGCACAGGACCAGGGGAGCGAGACGCGCGAAGGACATGGCGAGGATCCGGGCAGTGGGATGCGCCGTAGTGTAGTCGCAAGCGGTGACTGCGCACGGGATGCCGGGTGCGCCGGGGACCGTGTCGGCGCCCGGTTCAGTCCTCGGCGGCGGCGGGCACGCCCGACCTGCGCGGTGGTCGCCGGTACACGAAGTCCGGCGCCGGCGCGGCGGCTTCGCGCTGTGCCAGCGCCTGCAGCGCCGCGTGCGCCGGGGCGCGTTCGCACACCGGGTCCAGGGTCGCGGCATCGCCGCTGAGCGCCAGCGCCTGGCAGCGGCAGCCGCCCCAGTCGATCTCGCGCTTGGGACAGCCCTGGCACACCTCGGGCATCCAGGCGCTGCCGCGGAAGCGCACGAAGGCCTCGCCATCTTCCCAGATCGCCGCCAGCGGGCGCGTGCGCAGGTTCTCGAAGCGCATGTCCGGCAGGGTTTCGGCGGCGTGGCAGGGCAGCACGTCGCCGCGCGGGGAGATGTTGACGAAGCGCTGGCCCCAGCCGCCCATGCAGGCCTTGGGCCGGTGCGCGTAGTAGTCGGGGGTGACGAAATCGATGTGCAGGCGGTCCTGCAGGCGCAGCCGGGCGGCCTCCACCGCGGCCACGGTGGCGTCGATCTGCGCGCGGCTGGGCATCAGCGCAGCGCGATTGCGCAGGCCCCAGCCGTAGTACTGGGTATGGGCCACTTCCAGGCGTTCGGCGCCGAGTTCCAGCGCCAGCTCGATCATTGCCGGGACACGTTCGGCGTTGTGGCGATGGATCACCGCGTTGATCGTCAGCGGCAGGTCGAGCGCGCGCACCGCCGCGGCGAAGGCGCGCTTCTTGGCCAGGCTGTCGCGGTAGCCGGCGATGCGGTCGGCGCCGGCGGCGTCGGCGTCCTGGACGCTCAACTGCACGTGTTCCAACCCGGCCGCGACCAGGTCCGCCAGCATCGGTGCGCCGCCGGCCACCCCGGAGGTGATCAGGTTGCTGTACAGGCCCAGCGCACGCGCATGCGCGACCAGCTCGGGCAGGTCCTTGCGCAGCATCGGTTCGCCGCCGGAGAAATGCGCCTGCAGTACGCCCATCGCCGCGGCCTGGTCCAGCGCCGAGCGCCAGCCGGCGGTGTCCAGTTCCTCGCGCAGGCCGGCCAGTTCGATCGGGTTGGAGCAATACGGGCAGGCCAGCGGGCAGCGATGGGTCAGCTCCAGCAGGATCGACAGCGGCGGCGGCACCGGCGCGTTCATGCGCGCAGCAGCCGCTTGGCGTGCAACTGCTGCGCCAGCTCGCGCACGTCGCGTTCGACCTCGGCCGGGTCGGCCTCGAATTCTGCGGCCAGTTCCGCGGCGATCGTCGCCAGGCTGCGGACGCCGTCGCAGCGCGAGACGATGGCGTGGGCGATGGCGTCCAGTTCGATCACCCGCTCCGGCGCCAGCAGCACCCATTGGTCGCGCGCACG
>NZ_AQOI01000245.1:0-2261 GCF_000364665.1 Xanthomonas sp. SHU 199 | reverse complement strand
GCGCACGCCGGCGGCGAGCCGCGGCTGGCTGCTGGCGTCCAGCGTGCTCATGCCGCGGCCTGCGCGGCGTCCGGCACGAACGCGTCCGGCCAGGCCACGCCCGGTTGCACGTAGGCGAAGTGCAGCGCATCCAGTTGCGACCACAGCACCCCGCACTTGAAGCGCAGCGCGTCCTGCACCAGGTGCTGCTTCTCCACGGTGTCGGCGTGGCGTTTGACGTAGTCCAGGGCGAAGTCCGAATCGCGCGGCGCCTCGTGCAGGCGATGCTCGAAATACGCCAGCGCCTCGCGCGAGACGAAGTCGTAGTGCTGCAGCATGCCGGCGACGCGGTGGCCGATGATGCCCGGGGCGAACAATTCGGTCAGCGACGAGGCGATGGCCTCCAGCAGGCTCTTTTCGCGCACGAAGTGCAGGTAGGCCTGCACCGCGAAGCGGGTGCCGGGCAGCAGGCCGCGGCCGGACTGCACCAGGTCGCGGTCCAGCCCGAGCGCGTCGGTCAGGTGCAGCCAGCGGGCGATGCCGCCTTCGCCATCGGCGCTGCCGTCGTGGTCGACGATGCGCTGGCGCCAGATCCGGCGCAGTGCCGGGTCGTCCATCCGCGCCAGGATCGCCGCGTCCTTGAGCGGGATGCAGCGCTGGTACTCGTAGCGGTTCAGCGCCCAGGCCTGGACCTGGCCGCGGTTCAGGCGCCCGCTGTGCAGCAGGGCGTGGAAGGGGTGCTGGTCGTGGTACAGCCGCGCGCCGATCGCGCGCAGCGCGGCTTCCAGTTGATCGGGGCTCAGCAATGCGCTCACGGGCTTGGTCTCGCAGGTGATGCGGGAAGGCGGGTCACAGCGCGATCTCCATGCCGTCGTGGGCCACGTCCCAGCCGTGCGCGGCGACGGTGGCGCGCTCGGCGGAGCCGGCGTCGAGGATCGGGTTGGTGGTGTTGATGTGGATGAAGACCTTGCGTGCCACGCCCAGGTCGGCGAAGGCATGCAGGGTGCCGGCCTCGCCGTCGATGCTCATGTGGCCCATGCGCTGGCCGGTCTTGGCGCTGATGCCGAGCTGCACCAGCTCGTCGTCGCGCCACAGGGTGCCGTCGAAGAACACCAGTTCGGCGCCGCGCAGGCGCTCGCGCAGGGCGTCGGTCAGCGCCGCGCAGCCGGGGATGTAGTGCAGGCGGTGCGTACCGTCGTCGATGGTCAGGCCCAGCGTCTCTTCGGCCGAGCCGGCCAGGTCGCCGCTGTGGCGGGATTCCATGAACAGCGGCACCTTGCCCGGCACCGCGAATGGTGTGACCTGCAGGCCGAGCAGCGACAGCGGTGTGTCCAGGGCGAACGGATGGCGGTGCACGTAAGCCGGGTGCAGCGCGTCGAACACCGGGTTCTGCGCCAGCAGGTCGAGCACGCGGCTACTCGCGTACAGGTCGAAGCGCTGGCTCTCGCGCATCGACAGCAGCCCGGCGATATGGTCGATCTCGCCGCTGGTCAGCAGCACCGCCTCGATCGGCGAATGGCGCTGGTCGCGCTGCGGCCATAGTGCGGGGGTGGCCAGCACCTGCTGGCGGAAATCGGGTGAGGCGTTGATCAGCAGCCAGCGCTGGCCATCGACGCTGACCGCGATGCTGGCCTGGGTACGGCGTTGGGCACCCGGGTGTTGCTGCCACGCGCGTTGGCTCGCGGGCGTGTGGCAGTTCCACTGCGGATGCCCTCCGCCTGCCGCCGATCCCAAAACGATGAGGTGCATCCGGTCTCCGTTTTTAGCGCCTGGCCGGTCGCGCTTCGGTCGCGGGAAGGGAGGAGTGCGCGGGTCAGAGCTCGCCGGAGGCGTAGCAGTTTATTTCCGCGCCGACGCAGATTTCGCGGATCACAGGCTTGTTCCACTTCTTCATGTGCGTTTCCTCTTCGAGTCGGTCTAGGGACGACGGCAGCGGCGCATGCAGACAGCAGCGGGTCGCCATCGCGTTCGAGCATAGGCGCGGGGATTGGGGCGGTTGTGAAATTCCGGTAAAACCGCTGCAAGTCGCAACCGGGTCACAGTGACGCGGCGGTGCGTATCCGCGGGGCGCCCCCGCCGTGCGGCCGGCGCAATTGTGAGAACGCGCACAAGCGCGTTAGTGTAGGCGGCACCGTTTCGTCGACTGCGTCCGTCCTTGAACCACACCGTCCACTCCGGCCTGGAGGCGTTGCTGCAGCGCCCGGCGGCCGCGACCCTAGCGCCCGCCCTGCGCGCGGCGCTGCTGCAGGCCTGGCAGGCACAGGCCGAGCCGCTGCCGCGGC
>NZ_AQOI01000244.1:0-4792 GCF_000364665.1 Xanthomonas sp. SHU 199 | reverse complement strand
GCTGGCCGCGCGCTGGCCGCGCTGCACCGTGCCGCGGCCGGCTACGCCGCGCCGCCGCGCAGCACCACCGTGCTGGTCGCCAACCTGCGCCTGTTCGCCCAGCCGCAGCCGTTGCAGGCGCTGGAGCACGATCTGGCACGGCGTCCGGCGCTGGCCGCATGGCTGCAGCAACGCGACTGGCAGGACGACCTGCGCGTGCAGTTGCTGCCCTGGCACGCACAGGCCTGGCCGCTGCTGCAGACACCGCCGCCGGCACTGTGGACGCATGGCGACTGGCACGCCTCCAACCTGCTGTGGCGCGGACACGGCGCCGCCAGCACGGTCAGCGCGGTGTTCGATTTCGGCCTGGCCGACCGCAGCTTCGCCCTGTTCGACCTGGCCACCGCGATCGAGCGCAACCTGATCCCGTGGCTGCAACTGGACGACGGCGGCACCGCCGTCGCCGATCTCGACCAGCTCGATGCGCTGCTGCACGGCTACGCCACATTGCTGCCGCTGGACGCGGCGCACCTGCGCCTGCTGGCCGCGCTGCTACCGCTGGTGCATGCCGATTTCGCGCTCAGCGAGATCGAGTACTTCGCCGGCATCACCGGCTCGGACGCGCACGCCGAGATCGCCTACCGCCGATATCTGCTCGGCCACGCCGCCTGGTTCGGCCAGGGCGAGGGCCAACGCCTGCTGCGGCACCTGCAGCGGCGCGCGGCGGCCGCGCCATGAACCGTCGCATCCACCCCGACACATCCGCCGTCACGCCTGCCGCGCACGCACCGCGCGGCGCTGCCGCTTCCCACTTTCGTTTCGTTTGCCCGAGGTCGTTCCGCATGCTTCCCACCCGCCGTTTCCCCGCTCCGCACGCCCTCGCGCTGGCCCTGGCCATCGCCCTGCCGCTGCCGGCCCTGGCCGCCGACGCTGCGCCGGCGCCCGCCAGCGCGCAGACCCCGGTCGAACTGGACGCGGTCAACGTGCAGGGTCGCCAGCCGCACGACCGCAGCAGCCTGAGCGGCTACGGCGACGCGCCGCTGCTGGACACGCCGATGGCGATCGACATCATCGATCGCACGCAGCTGTCCGACCGCCAGGTGCGCGTGCTCAGCGAGGTGCTGCGCGCCGACGCCGCGGTCGGCGACAGCTACGCGCCGATCGGCTACTACGAGAACTTCCTGGTGCGCGGCTATTCGCTGGATGCGGCCAACAGCTACCGCATCAACGGCCTGACCATCGCCGGCGAACAGAACGTGGCGCTGGAGAACAAGGAACAGGTGCAGGTGCTCAAGGGCCTGTCCGGGGTGCTGTCCGGCATCACCACCCCGGCCGGCGTGATCGACTACCAGACCAAGCGCCCGCAGCACGTGCGCAGCCTGGTGCTGAGCGGCGACGACGACGGCAGCCGCGGCGCGGCGGTGGACCTGGGCGACTGGTTCGGCAGCGAGCGCCAGTTCGGCCTGCGCGTCAACGCCGCGCACGAGACCCTGCGCAGCTATGTCGATCACGCCGACGGCCACCGCAACTTCCTGTCGCTGGCCGCGGACTGGAACATCGATCCGCAGTCGACCCTGCAACTGGACGTGGAGTACCAGGACCGCCAGCAGCGCTCGGTGCCGGGCTACCAGTTGCTCGGCGGCACGCAGCTGCCGAGCAAGGTGTCCGTGCATCGTCTGCTCGCCTACCAACCGTGGTCCAGGCCGGTCGGCATCGAGGCGCTGAATGCGCAGGCGCGCTACGAATACCGCTTCAGCGACGCCTGGAATCTGCAAGTCGCCGCATCGCACAGCCGCGCGCTGATCGACGATTACTCCAGCTTCGCCTGGGGCTGCTACGGCGCGGCCAGCTGCGCCGGCGACGCGGTGCCCAACCATTTCAGCCGCGAAGGCGACTACGACATCTACGACTACCGCAGCCCTGCCGACAGCCGCCGCAACGACGAACTGCAGGCGATCGCCAGCGGCAGCGCCAGCACCGGCGTGCTGCAGCACCAGTTCCAGGTCGGCGTCGACTACCTGCATCGCACCATCGACCGCCACGGCTCGATCAACGAGATGATCGGCAGCGGCAACATCGATGCCGACCCGCCGCTGCTGGCGCAGGCCGACGCCACGCTCGGCCCCAAGCGCCGGCGCCTGGACAGCGCGCAGACCGCGCTGCTGGCCAGCGACCGCATCGGCATCGGCGAGGCCTGGCAGTTGCTGCTGGGCGCACGCCAGGTGCGCTACGACGAACGCGCCTGGGACCGCGACGGCAGCCTGACCCGGCGTACGCGCCGCTCGGTGTTTCTGCCGCAGGCGGCGCTGCTGTTCAAGCTGCAGCCGTCGCTGTTGCTGTACGCCAGCTTCGCCAAGGGCCTGGCCCCGGGCGGCACCGCGCCGTGGTTCGCCAGCAACGCCGACAGCATCCTCGCCCCAACCAGCGCCTACCAGCGCGAGGCCGGCATGAAGTTCGAGCGCGATGGCGTGACTTTGGGCGCGGCGCTGTTCGACATGCGCCAGGCCAACCAGTACGCGCAACCGCAGGCCGACGGCAGTTTCCTGTTCGTGCAGCAGGGCCGCCTGCACAACCGCGGCATCGAACTGTCCGCCGCCGGCACGCTGGGCGCCGGCCTGCACCTGCAGGCCAGCGTCGCCGGCATCCGCGCGCGCGCCGAGGACACCGGCACGCCGGGCGACGAAGGCCACCAGGCATTGAACGTGCCGCGGTTGCGTGCCAGCGCCCAGGCCACCTGGGACGTGCCCGGCGCGAGCGGACTGGCGCTGCTGGGCGGCGTGCAGTACAGCGGCGCCAAGTACGCCGACCGCAGCGGCCAGGTCGCCGTCGGCGGCTACAGCGTCTACACCCTTGGCGCCCGCTACGCCACCCGGCTGGGCGCGGTACCGACCACGCTGCGACTGAGCGTGGACAACCTCACAGACAAGCGCTACTGGCGCGACGTCGGCGCCTACGAAGGCGACGACTATTTGTTCCTCGGCGCGCCGCGGACGGCGCGGCTGGCGGTACAGTTCGATTTTTGAAGGGCCGGGAATGGGGATTCGGGATTGGTAAAAGCCAAAAGCCGGACATGGCGCGTCACCTGAGTAGGAGCGGCTTCAGCCGCGACGCGCTATTGCTGACGGGTCGCGACTGATTCCCACAGACAAGCGCTGCTCCTTCGACGAACACTGTCTTCTTCGCTCACAAAAGCGCCTGCCCCTGTTCTCCGGATCCACTATGACGTCATCCACTGCTGCCCCTTTCGAACACCAGCCGCGCCGATGACCACTGTGGCAATCAGCTGTCATGCAGCCAAAACGCGCGAAGTGATGTGCTTTCCGATGGCGCAATGCGTCGGGACTGAAGTCCCTCCCACAGTGCACTCGGCCGGCTTGCCGCCAGACCCTGCGGGAACGGCTTCAGCCGCGACGCGCTATTGCTGACGGGTCGCGGCTGAAGCCGCTCCTACAGCACGCGCGCAATGCACTGCGCTCGCGAACAATCCCCAATCCCTAATCCCCACTCCCGGCCTCCCCACCATGTCCCCGCTCGAACTGCTCGCCGTGCTGGTCAACGTCCTGGGTGTGTGGCTGACCGCGCGGCGGGTGCGTTGGTGCTGGCCGGTCAACGTGGTGGCGGTGCTGTTGTATGCGTGGCTGTTCTATCAGTGGAAGCTGTATTCGGACATGCTGCTGCAGGGCCTGTACGTGGTGCTGCAGGGCTACGGCTGGTGGCGCTGGAGCAACGGGCTGGGCGACGACGGCAAGGTCCAGGTCGGGCCGCTGCCGTGGGGCGAAGGCCTGCGTTCGCTGCTGGCCGGCGCCGTCGGCGCGGCGCTGTTGGGCTGGTGGATGCACCTGCACACCGATGCGGCGCTGCCGTGGCTGGACGCGGCGTTGTCGGCGTTCAGCGTGGTCGCCAGCGTGTGGGCCGCACGCAAGCGCATCGCCAACTGGGGCCTGTGGATCGTGCTGGACTGCATCTACGTCGGCGTGTTCGTGTACAAGGGGCTGTACCCCACCGCCGCGCTGTACGCCGGATTCGTGGTGTTGGCGGCATACGGACTGCGCCTGTGGCAGGCCGATCTGCGCCGCGCGCAAGCCGTCACCTGACACGCCACGCGCTCTTTGCTGCCTGGCGGCACAGCGCGTGCCGTCGTCAACTCGATGCGAATGGCGCGCCGCAGCCGCGCGAGCATCACGCGAACATCAGACGCCCGCATCGTCCGCGTGTCTGCCGGCAGCGTAGTCTTGTCAGCAACGCTTCTCCACGCTCTGGATTTCGCATGCACTTCGCCACCGCCGCCGGCTTCGCCCAACGCATCGCCGATGCGCTGCTGGCGCGCATCGCCGCCGGCGAATGGCGGGCGGACCAACGCCTGCCGGTGGAGCGCGAACTGGCCGCGCTGTTCGGCTGCACCCGCATCACCTTGCGCGAGGCGCTGCAGCAACTGGAATCGGACGGGCACATCTACCGCGAGAATCGCCGCGGCTGGTTCGTCAGCGCGCCGCGGGTACGTCACGATCCCAACAGCATCGCCGGCTTCATGCAGTACGTGGCCGCGCAGGGCGGCGTCCCGCGCACCGAACTGCTCGCCGCGCAGCGCCAGCCCGCCAGCCCGGCGCTCGCCCGGCATCTGCACCTGGACGATCCGGCAACCGAGGTGTTCGTGCTGCGCCGTCGCCGCTGGATCGGGCGCCGCGCGGTGCTGCTGGAAACCAATGCGATCCTCGCCGCGTGGGCGCCGCGCCTGCTCGACCACGACCTGGCCGGCTCGCTGAGCGCCGTGCTGACCCAGCGCCTGGGCTTGCGGCAGGCGCGCAGCCGGCTG
>NZ_AQOI01000243.1:0-3941 GCF_000364665.1 Xanthomonas sp. SHU 199 | reverse complement strand
GGGCTTCTCGGCGGCAGCCGCCGTGGCCGCGGGCTCTGCCGGCTTGGCCGCCGGCGGCGGCGTGGCCGCGCCGAAGTTGAAGCCGTCCACCACCTGGCTGACCGGTGCGGCGTTGCCGCCGACGCTGCCGCAACTGCGGCAGGCGGTCAGCGGATGTTCCTGGAACAGGACATTGCCGTCGCGGTCGGTGACCTTGTCGATGATCCAGGTGTTGACCAGCGAGCCGCCGTTGGCGAACACGGTGTACCCGCGCGCCACCGACAGCGGAGTCAGCGAGGCGGTGCCCAGCGACATCGACAGGTTCGGCGGCAGCTCGGCTTCCTGGAAGCCGAACTGGCTGATGTACTTGCGCGCGAAGTCCACGCCGATGGCGTCCAGCAGGCGCACCGAGACCAGGTTGCGCGACTGCACCAGCGCCTCGCGCAGGCGCATCGGGCCGCGGAAGCCGCCGCCGTCGTTCTGCGGCGACCAGGTCTTGCCGCGGCGGTCGCGGAACACCACCGGTGCGTCGAGCACGATCGAGGCCGGGTTGAAGCCCTTTTCGAACGAGGCCGCGTACAGGAACGGCTTGAAGCTGGAGCCTGGCTGGCGGCGCGCCTGGGTGGCGCGGTTGAACTTGTTGCCGGCGTAGCTGAAGCCGCCGACCATGGCGCGCAGCGCGCCGTTGTTGGCGTCCAGCGACACCAGCGCGGCCTGGCCGCGCGGGATCTGGGTGATCTCCCATTCGCCCGGCTTGTCGCCTTCCTGGATGCGCACCAGGTCGCCGCGCTTGAGCAGGGTGGCGGGGCTGCGCCCGGTCCAGCGGCTGGCGGCCACCGGCAGCACCAGCTCGGTCTTGTTGGCGAGCACCACGGTGGCGCTGCCGTCGCTGCCGGTGCCGGCGACGATGCTGGGCAGCATCCCGCCTTGCGCGTAGACGCCGCTCAGGTGGCTGGCCAGCGCCGCCGCATCGGCGGTGGCCGGGACGTCGAAATGCTTTTCCACTCCATGCCAGCCATGGCGGCGATCGTAGACGACCAGACCCTGGCGCACGGCATGGTTGGCGGCGGCCTGCAGGGTCGCATCGATGCTCGTGTAGACGTGGTAGCCCTTGTCCAGCACGTCGCCGCCGAAGCGCGCGATCATTTCCTGGCGCACCAGCTCGGCCACGTACGGGGCCTCGACCTCGACCGGGCGCTCGTGCGGCGCGGCGTGCATCGGCACCGCCTTGGCCGCCTCGGCCTCGGCCGGGGTGATGAAGCCCAGCGCGGCCATGCGGCTGAGCACATAGTTGTCGCGGCGCTGCTTGGCGCGCTCGGGGTTGCTGATCGGGTTGCCGCTGGAGGGGAACTTGGGGATGCCGGCCAGCGACGCCATCTCGTCCAGGCTCAGCTCGTTGAGCTTCTTGCCGTAGTAGTACTCGGCGGCGGCGGCGACGCCGTAGGCGCGGTTGCCGAAGAAGCTCTTGTTGAGATACAGCTCGAAGATCTCGTCCTTGGTCAGCTCGGCCTCGATCTTGCGCGCCAGCAGGATCTCCGCCAGCTTGCGGGTGTAGCTGTATTCCGAGCTCAGGAAGAACTGGCGGGCCACCTGCTGGGTGATGGTGGAGCCGCCCGGCACGCGCTTGTCGTTGGTGGTGGCCAGCAGCCACACCGCGCGGGCGATGCCCTTGTAGTCGACCCCGCCATGCTCGTAGAACCGGGCATCCTCGGTGGCCAGGAAGGCCTGCTTCAGCCGCTCCGGCACGTCTTTCATGGTGATGGGGTAGCGCCGGGTCTCGCCGAACAGCGCCATCAGCTTGCCGTCGCTGGAGTAGACGTACATCGGCTCCTGCAGTTCGACCTTGCGCAGGGTCTGCACGTCCGGGAGCTTGGAGGAGACGACGTAGTACAGCCCGCCTGCCACGGCGGCGCCGACCAGGCCAAGGAGGACGAACAAGACCAGCGCCCAGCGCAGCCAACGACGAAAACGGGGCATCGCGAGAGATTCCGATTGCAGATTTCTTGGGCGCAGAGTATAGAGTACGCCGGGGAACGGCTGGGGCCGGTTCCGGGGATGCGACGGGTTTGCTGCCGCAGGTCATGCCGTGACACGGATCGCGACATGCAGCCGGGCGGTTGCCAATTGCAAAAAATTTGTTATTAATGCGCTGGCGCAACATTGGCGTCCAAGTGCCCGCCGGCAGGGGAAAATCCGTGGGGCTTATCCCAAAGAGTCAGCAGCCGCTGATCGGCATCGACATCAGCTCGACCGCGGTCAAGCTGCTGCAGCTTTCGCGTAACGGCAACCGGTTCCGGGTCGAGCATTACGCCGTCGAACCCTTGCCGCCCAATGCCGTGGTCGAGAAGAACATCGTCGAGGTCGAGGCGGTGGGCGAGGCGATCCGCCGCGCCGTGACCCGGTCCGGTACCCGCGCCAAGCATGCCGCGGCCGCCGTGGCCGGTTCGGCGGTGATCACCAAGGTGATCCCGATGCCGGCCGAGCTGGACGAGAGCGAGCTGGAAGCCCAGGTCGAACTGGAGGCGGTGAACTACATCCCGTACCCGATCGACGAAGTGAACCTGGATTTCGAGGTGCTGGGCGTCATCCCCAACAACCCCGAGATGGTGCAGGTGCTGCTGGCCGCCTCGCGCTCGGAGAACGTGGAGCTGCGCCAGTCGGCCCTGGAGCTGGGCGGGCTGGTGGCCAAGGTGATGGACGTGGAGGCCTTCGCGGTCGAGAACGCCTTCGCGCTGGTGGCCAGCGAGCTGCCGGTGGCCGCCGACGGCATCGTCGCCCTGGTCGACATCGGCGCCACCATGACCACCCTCAATGTCCTGCGTGGCGGGCGCAGCCTGTACAGCCGCGAGCAGGTGTTCGGCGGCAAGCAGCTGACCGACGAAGTGATGCGCCGCTACGGCCTGACCTACGAGGAAGCCGGCATGGCCAAGCGCCAGGGCGGGCTGCCGGAAAGCTACGAGGTCGAGGTGCTGGAGCCGTTCAAGGAAGCCACGGTGCAGCAGATCAGCCGCCTGCTGCAGTTCTTCTATGCCGGCAGCGAATTCAACCGTGTCGACCACATCGTCCTGGCCGGCGGCTGCGCCGCCCTGGCCGGATTGCCGGAGATGGTGGAGGAGCAACTGGGCGTGGCCACGGTGGTCGCCAACCCGTTGGCGCAGATGACCCTGGGGCCGAAGGTGCAGGCGCATGCGCTGGCCCAGGACGCGCCGGCGCTGATGATCGCCACCGGCCTGGCGCTGAGGAGCTTCGACTGATGGCGAAGATCAATCTGCTGCCCTGGCGGGCGGAACGGCGCAAGCAGCGCGAACGCGAGTTCTATTCGATGCTTGGCCTGGCCGCGTTCGCCGGGGTGCTGCTGGCGGGGCTGATCTGGTTCTACTACGACCTGCAGATCAGCGGCCAGAACGAGCGCAACGCGTATCTGCAGGCCGAGATCGAGAAGGTCCAGGCGCAGAACAAGGAAATCGACACCCTCGACGAGAAGAAGCGCCGCCTGCTGGCGCGCAAGCAGGTGATCGAGGAACTGCAGGCCAAGCGCTCGCAGATGGTGCACCTGTTCGACTCGCTGGTGCGGACCATTCCCGACGGCGTGGTGCTGACCTCGGTGAAGCAGGAAGGCGACATGCTGACCCTGGAGGGCCGCTCGCAGTCCAACGCGCGGGTCAGTACCTACATGCGCAACCTCGAGGGTTCGGGCTGGATGACCAATCCGGAGCTGACGGTGATCGAGGCCAAGGCCCAGGAGAAGGAAGCCAAGGGTCCGATCGTCGATACCAAGGCGCTGCCGTACGTGTTCACGCTGCGGGTCAAGCTGCCGGTGCCGGGCGAGAGCACCGATCCGGCCGCCGCCGGGACGGCACCTGCGGGTTCCGCTGTGCCCGGAACACCTGGCGCAGCTCCCGCGGGCGGCGCGCCTGGCACGCCGCCGGCGCAGGCTCCGGGCGCTCCTGCGCCTGCGCCTG
>NZ_AQOI01000242.1:0-4731 GCF_000364665.1 Xanthomonas sp. SHU 199 | reverse complement strand
GCTGCCGGCGCGTCGGCGGCGACCGCCTTGCCCGCCGGTGCCTCGCCCGGCCACTCGATCACCAGCACCGAACTGCCGCCGATGGTCTGCATCTGCGGCTTGAACGCCACCACCTGGCTGCTCAGGTCGAACACGATGCGCAAGGTGCCCGGCACCGGATGCCCGGTGCGCACTGCGCTGACCACGCCGCCGCCGGCCGGCAGCTTCAGGCCCTTGGCAGCGGAGGAATCGGGAAGATCGACGACCAGGCGATTGGGATTGGCCAGCGACAGCGTGCTGAAGCCACCGCTGCCCTGCAGACGGATCTCGGCGCGGGTGCCGGTGGCGCCGTTGTCGAGCGAGACCGACTGCACCTGCCCGGCAAACGCCGTCTGCGCCGCCAGGCACCAGCCTGCGGCAGCGGCGAAACTGGCGAAAAAACGGGTCCCCGGGCGCATAACGCGATTCAAACATCGCCGGGAGTCAAAGGCAAGCGGTTTTCCCTTAATAATCCATAACCTGCCTTCACTTTCTAGCGTCAGCCGGCAAAAAGTCCCTGCAAGTCGGTCTGCTGGGCCAGCTGCGCCAGCCAGGCGGTCCCCACCTCGGTACGTGCCTGCAGGGCGACACGACGCCCGTCGCCGTGCACCGCCAGGCGCACGTCCAGATCGGCGGGCGCCAGCACGTCGCCGCCGCGCTCGGGCCACTCCACCAGCCACAGCGTGGCCCCGCCCTCGTCCAGCCCGAGGAAATCCAGCTCGCCAGCCGCGCCGATGCGGTACAGATCCAGGTGCCAGGCCTCGCCATCGGCCAGCGGGTAGCGCTCCACCAGGGTGTAGGTGGGGCTGCGGATCGCGCCCTGCACCCCGAGCGCGCGCAGCAGCGCCCGTGCCAGGGTCGATTTGCCGGCACCCAGATCCCCGTGCAGATGCACCGCGGCCTGCGCCGGGCGGGTCGCGGCCAGCGCGCGGCCGAGGCGCTCGGTGGCCTCGCTGTCGGGCAGGAACAAGCTGATGCTCATGGTTCGGATTCCGGATTGGACAGGCGCCGCAGCGCCGGCAACAGGTCGGTGGGCAGCAGGCCGCGCTGGCCGTCGGCGGCCGCGCGATCGCCGGCGCCGGCATGCAGCAGCGCGCCGACGCTGGCCGCCTCGAACGCCGGCAACCCTTGCGCGCGCAGCGCCGCGATCACCCCGGTCAACAGATCGCCCATGCCACCAACCGCCATGCCCGGATTGCCGGCGGCGATCACCCGCGGCGTCTGCCCGGGCGCGGCGACCAGGCTGCCGGCCCCCTTCAGCACAATCGTCGCCTGGTAGCGTTCGGCCAAGGCCGCAGCGGCCGCGAAGCGATCGCGCTGCACCTCGGCGGTGGCGATGCCGAGCAGGCGCCCGGCCTCGCCGGGATGCGGGGTCAGCACCGCCTGCGGCACCGCGCGCGGCGCCTGTGCGAGCAGATTCAATGCGTCGGCATCCAGCACCAGTGCGCGATCCTCATCGGCCAGGACCGTCTGCCACAGCGCCTGCGCCCAGGCGTCCTGGCCAAGCCCGGGACCGAGCGCAACCACGCTGGCCTTGCGCAGCAACGGCGCCAGCGCCGCCGCCTCGTCGACCACATGCGCCATCGCCTCCGGGCAGCGCGCCAGCAGCGGTGCCACGTGCGCGCTGCGGGTCGCCACGCTGACCAGGCCGGCGCCGCTGCGCAGGGCCGATTCGGCACTGAGCATCACCGCTCCGCCGCTGCCGAGATTGCCGCCGACGCACAGCACATGCCCGGAATCGCCTTTGTGGCTGTCCTGCCGGCGCGGCGCCAGATGGCGGCGCAAGGCGCCGACGGTCCAGGCCTGCGCGCGCGGCGCGCAATCGGCAAACGCGGCGAGCGGCACCTCCAGCGTCGCCAGCGCGCGCTCGCCGACATGGTTCAAGGCCGCACCGGTATGCAAACCGGCGTGGGCCACGATGAACTGCAAGGTCAGCGTCGCCGGCAGCACCGCGCCGGGCACGCTGCCGGACTCGGCGTCCACGCCACTGGGCACATCCAGCGCGAGTACCGGCGCGCCAAGCCCGCCCAGTGCGCCGAGCAGTGCCGCCAGTTCGGCATCCGGCGCGCGATTGAGGCCGATGCCCAGCAGCGCATCCACCACTACGTCGGCCGGCGCCAGTGCCGCGTCGAACTCCTCGATGCGACCGCCGACGCCGATGTAGTCGGTGCAGGCGCGCTGCGCCAGCGGCGATTGCGGACCGCGCCCGGGCAACTGCAGCACGCGCACCTGGCGTCCGGCGCGATGCGCCAGCCGCGCCAGCACGTAGCCATCGCCACCGTTGTTGCCGCTGCCACAGGCCACCAGGATGCGCTGCGCCTGCGGCCAGCGCTGCAGCAGCGCCTGCCACGCGGCCTGGCCGGCGCGCTGCATCAGCGTGTAGCCGTCGCCGCCCAGCAGCGCGGTGGCCTGCGCATCGATGCGGCGCGCGTCCGCGGTGGCATGGAGATCGAAGCAGTCGTACATGCACGGGATTCTATACTTGCGCGATGTCCGCCCGCCTCGACATCGCCGATCCCCACACCGCCGCCGCGCGCATCCGCGCGCTGGCGCGCACGTTCGGCTTCCAGCGCTGCGGTATCGCCGGCATCGAACTGCAGCAGGACGAGGCGCATCTGCGCGATTGGCTGGAACAGGGCCTGTACGGGACGATGCACTGGATGGCCCAGCATGGCGACAAGCGTTCCCGCCCGGCCGAACTCATTCCCGGCACATTACGGGTGATCTCGGTGGGCCTGGACTACGGCCGCAACGACGACGATTCGGCCTGGGACACGCTGCGCGACGGCGAGCGCGCCTACGTCGCGCGCTACGCGCTGGGCCGCGATTACCACAAGCTGATGCGCAACCGCCTGCAGAAGCTGGCCGAACGCATCCAGGACGAGATCGGCCCGTTCGGCCACCGCGTGTTCGTCGATTCGGCGCCGGTGCTCGAACGCGCCCTGGCGCGCGACGCCGGCCTGGGCTGGATCGGCAAGCACACCTGCCTGATCGACCGCAACGGCGGCTCCTGGTTCTTCCTCGGCGAGATCTACGTCGATCTGCCGCTGCCGATCGACCCGCCGGCCAGCGCCCACTGCGGCACCTGCACGCGCTGCATCGACGTCTGCCCGACCCAGGCGATCGTCGCGCCGTACCGACTCGATGCGCGCCGCTGCATCGCCTACCTCACCATCGAACACGACGGCGCGATTCCCGAGGAACTGCGCGCGGCGATCGGCAACCGCATCTTCGGCTGCGACGACTGCCAGCTGATCTGCCCCTGGAACAAGTTCGCCAAGCGCAGCGACGAACCGGACTTCCGCGCGCGCAACGACCTGGACAAGGCCACGCTGGCGCAGCTGTTCGCCTGGGAGGAAGACGAGTTCCTGCGCCGCACCGAAGGCAGCGCGATCCGCCGCAGCGGTCACGAGCGCTGGCTGCGCAATCTGGCAGTGGCGCTGGGCAACGCGCCGACCACGCCACAGGTACTGGCCGCGCTAGGCGCGCGCGCGCAGCATCCCTCGCCGCTGGTGCGCGAGCACGTGCAGTGGGCGCTGGCCCGACATGCGCAAGCACCGGCGAGTGTGGCAGCGCCGGCATCACCGGCGCCGAAAGCGGACGTGCGAGGATAGGCGCCCGTACGCCCTGCACTGCCCGCATGTCCGATCGCGCCGACCAGATCCTCAGTCCCAGCCAGCTCAACACGCTGGCCCGCGATCTGCTGGAGAGCGCCTTCCCGCTGGCCTGGGTGGAAGGCGAACTGGGCAACGTCACCCGCCCCTCGTCCGGCCACCTCTATTTCACCCTGAAGGATGCGCGCGCACAGGTGCGCTGCGCGATGTTCAAGCCCAAGAGCCAATGGCTGCGGTTTGTGCCGCGCGAAGGCCTGCGCGTACTGGCGCGCGGGCGCCTGACCCTGTACGAAGCGCGCGGCGACTACCAACTGGTGCTGGATCATCTGGAGGAAGCCGGCGAAGGCGCGTTGCGCCGGGCGTTCGAGGAGCTCAAGGCCCGGCTCGCCGCCGAAGGCCTGTTCGCCAGCGAGCGCAAGCGCGCCCTGCCCGGCTTCGTGCGGCGCCTGGCGGTCATCACCTCGCCCAGCGGCGCCGCGGTGCGCGACGTGTTGAGCGTGCTCGGCCGGCGCATGCCGCTGCTGCAGGTGGACATCCTGCCGAGCCTGGTCCAGGGCGACAGCGCCGCGGCGCAGATTGCCGCCTTGCTGCGCCAGGCCGACGCCAGCGGCCGCTACGACGCGATCCTGCTGACCCGCGGCGGCGGCTCGCTGGAGGACCTGTGGGCGTTCAACGACGAACACCTGGCACGCACCATCGCCGCGGCAGTCACCCCGGTGGTGTCGGCCGTCGGCCACGAGACCGACGTGACCCTGGCCGATTTCGCCGCCGACCTGCGCGCGCCCACCCCGTCGGTCGCCGCCGAATTGCTGGTCCCCGACCAGCGCGATCTCGGCGCGCGCCTGCGCTCCCAGCATGCCGCGTTGCTGCGCTGGCAGCAGCACCGGCTGCGGCAAGCGCAGCAACGCGCCGACCGCGCCCTGCTGCGCCTGCAGGCGCAGAGCCCGCAGGTGCGCCTGCAGTTGCTGCAGCGCCGCCAGCACGAGATCGGACGACGGCTGGCGGCGGTGTGGCGGCAACAGCAGGAACGCCGGCATGCCCAGTTGCGCCATGCCGCCGCGGTGCTGCGCGCCGCGCAGCCGCAACGGCGGCTGGCGAT
>NZ_AQOI01000241.1:0-1976 GCF_000364665.1 Xanthomonas sp. SHU 199 | reverse complement strand
GGGTTCGACAGCGGCTGCTGCGCCGACAGCAGCCGGTCCAGGCGCAGATAGCCGCCGTAGGTCAGGCGGCCTTCCAGGTCGGTGTGGATGCCGGCTTCGAGCGGGCGCTGGTTCTGTTCGACGGGCATGGGCGGCGTGGGCGTTCCGGGCCGGCAAGGGTACCGCAGCGACGAATGTCACACATTCGTCAGCACCGGCTGACAAACTCCGGCACAATCGTCGGCGGCGCCTGGGGGGTGCCGTCGGTTCATCTGCGTAAGAGCGGCTAACGAAACTACTGCGCAGCCACCAGGCGGGCGCGGACGGTGCTCGGAATCCTCATGTACCACTCGTACACTGCGGTTCCTCCGCGCCGTCCTCACCCACCTGGCGACTGCTCGCTACGTTTCGTTAGCCACTCTTAAGTCCACGTCTTCAAGGATTGGGGAGATCTTGTTCATGCGAACCATGCTGCTTCGAGCTGCAGTGTTGTCGTGCGCGCTGGGTGGTGCCGGGTACGCCCAGGCCCAGGTGGTCATCAGCCAGGTCTATGGCGGTGGCGGCAACAGCGGCGCCACCTACAAAAGCGATTTCGTCGAATTGCACAACAACGGCAGCGAGGCGGTGAGCCTGGCCGGCTGGTCGGTGCAGTACGCCTCGGCCACCGGCAGCAGCTGGCAGGTCACCACGCTCAGCGGCAGCATCGCGCCGGGCGGCTACTACTTGGTCAAGCAGGCCGACGGCAGCGGCGGCAGCACCGCGCTGCCCACGCCCGACGCCACCGGCACCATCGCCATGAGCGGCAGCGCCGGCAAGATCGCGCTGAGCAAGAGCAGCGCCGCGCTGAGCGGCGCCTGCCCGGCCGGCAACGCCGACTTCGTCGGCTACGGCAGCAGCGCCAGCTGCGCCGAGGGCAGCGCCCCGACCGCCGCGCCCAGCAACACCCTGGCGGTGCTGCGCGGCAACGGCGGCTGCACCGACAGCGACAACAACAACGCCGACTTCGCCACCGGCGCGCCGACCCCGCGCAACAGCGCCGCGCCGGTCAGCCTGTGCGGCGGCGGCAACCAGCCGGTGGCCAGCGTGGCCAACGTCAGCCGCGCCGAAGGCGACAGCGGCAGCAGCGCATTCGTGTTCACGGTGACGCTGAGCCAGCCGGCCGGCAGCGGCGGCGTGAGCTTCACCGTCGCCACCCGCGACGGCACTGCCACTGCCGGCAGCGACTACCAGGCACTGGCTGCGACCCAGGTGACCATCCCGGCCGGCGAAAGCAGCACCGAGGTGCGCGTGCTGGTCAACGGCGACACCAGCAACGAACCCGACGAGACCTTCTACCTCGACATCACCGGCGTCAGCGGTGCGCTGCCGTCCACGCTGACCGCCAGCGGGGTGATCCTCAACGACGACTTCAACCTGGTGCCGATCCACAGCATCCAGGGCAGCGGCGCGCGCTCGCCGCTGGTCGGCCAGGTGGTCGCCACCAGCGGCATCGTCACCGCACGGCGCAGCGCCGGCTTCTTCCTGCAGACGCCCGACGCCCAGGCCGATGCCGACCCGCTCACCTCCGAGGGCATCTACGTCTACACCGGCAGTGCGCCGCCGGCCGAGGCCGCGGTGGGCAATTCGGTGCGGGTGCAGGCCACGGTGGTCGAATACGTGCCCAGCACCGACCCCAGCCAGCCGCCGCTGACCGAACTGACCTCGCCGACGGTGCTGCTGCAGTCCACCGGCAATCCGCTGCCGGCCGCGGTCGAGCTGACCACCCGCTTCCCCGACCCGAACGGCGCCTACGACCAGCTCGAGCGCCTGGAAGGCATGCGCGTCACCGTGCCCAGCCTGACCGTCAACACGCCGACCCTGGGCAACGTCAACGAGACCAACGCCAGCGCCACCAGCAATGGCGTGTTCCATGCCGTGGTCACCGGCCTGCCGCGCGCCTGGCGCACCGCCGGCGTGCAGCAGCCCGACGCGCTGCCGGCCGGCTCGCCGGCCGACGT
>NZ_AQOI01000240.1:0-5880 GCF_000364665.1 Xanthomonas sp. SHU 199 | reverse complement strand
CGGCTGCCACCGCGCTGGCGCAGGTGCAGGCCGCCGCGCCCGGCATCGCACTCGCCGACCTGCGCACGCGGCTGGCCTTGCTCGGCCTGGACGCGCAGCGCATCGGCGTGCCCTGCGGCCAGCTCAGCGGCGGCGAGCGGCTGAAGACTGCGCTGGCCTGCGCCTTCTACCGCACGCCGCCGGCCGAACTGCTGTTGCTGGACGAGCCGGACAACCACCTGGACCGCGAAGCCCGCGACGCCTTGCGCGCGGTGCTGCTGCAGTACCCCGGCGCGCTGCTGGTGGTCTCGCACGATGCGGAGTTCCTGGACACACTGCGCCTGCAGCAGCGCTTGCAGGCCGATCCCGAAGCGTGGCGGCTGACGCCGTGGTGAGCGGCGTACGCTGCCGTCGACGGGGTCTGCCGCCGGGCATGCCCGGCGCCGGATTCGTGGTCTCGCATTGCGCGATGCGTCGCGCACCAAGGCAGCAGGAGGGCGCGTCTGCAGCGCCAGCTTCATCTGCCACGGCGCGGGGTGGTCGCGAAGCGAACGCCGGCGGGCGACGTCGCTGTGCCCGTCACACGAGGCCAGTGACGGCCGCGGCGCACCCTGCGCCAGGGCACCGCGCAGCAGGCAGGGGCGCACGGACCCTGTGGTATTCTGCGCGCCGTTCCGGTGCGGTGCGTGCGCGTGCCCATCCCTCGATCCGCGGCCGCGGCCGCGGTAACGCCGGATCCGGCGCTGCGATGCGCCACGCGCGCGGCGTCCGCCGTGCCTCCCTCCCGTCCGTCCTGGTCCGCCTTCCGTGAAATTCTTCGTCTCCTGCGCCAAGGGCCTGGAATACCTGCTCGTCGATGAACTGCTCGCGCTCGGCGTGGCGCAGGCCACCGCCACCGTCGCCGGGGTCAATGCCGAAGGCAGCCTGCAGGACGCGCAGCGCGCGGTGCTGTGGTCGCGCCTGGCCAGCCGGGTGCTGTGGCCGTTGCAGTCCTTCGACTGCCCCGACGAGGCGGCACTGTACGCCGGCGTGGCCGCGCTGCCGTGGCGCAGCCATCTGGCGCCGCAGCACACCCTGGCGGTGGACGCGCATGTGTCCGGCACCGGCATCACCCATGCGCGCTTCGCCGCCCAGCGGGTCAAGGATGCGGTGGTGGACACGCTGCGCGGCGAGGGCCTGGAGCGACCGTCGGTGGACGTGGAGCACCCGGACCTGCGCCTGAACCTGTCGCTGCGCAAGGGGCGCGCGACGCTGTCGGTGGACCTGGGCGGCGGCTCGCTGCACCGGCGCGGCTGGCGCCAGGCGCAGAACGAGGCGCCGCTGAAGGAGAACCTGGCTGCGGCGGTGCTGCTGCGCGGGCAGTGGCCGGCCCTGTATGCGCAGGGTGGCGGGCTGCTGGATCCGATGTGCGGCAGCGGCACACTGCTGATCGAAGGCGCGCTGATGGCCGCCGATGTCGCGCCGGGCCTGCTGCGCGGCGAACTGGCGGCGCAGCAGCGCGGCGACACCGATGCCGATGCCGCGCCGAGTCGCTGGCTGGGGTTCGACGTGGCGTCCTGGCGTTCGCTGCTGGCCGAGGCGCGGCAGCGCGCCCAGGTCGGTCGCGCCGCGTTGCGGCCGGTGCTGTACGGCAGCGACATCGACCCGCATGCGCTGCGCGCAGCGCGCGAGAACGCGCTGGCGGCCGGCGTGGTCGAGGCGATCGCCTTCGCCGCGCACGACGTCGCGGCGTTGCCCGCGCCGGCGCAGGCGTTGGGCACGGTGGTGTGCAATCCCCCCTACGACGAGCGCCTGGCCGCCGACGCGGCGCTGTACCGGCGCCTGGGCGATGCGCTCAAGCGCGCGGTGCCGCAGTGGCGCGCCAGCCTGCTGTGCGGCAGCGACGAACTGGCCTACGCCACCGGCCTGCGCGCGGCCAAGAAGTACCAGATGTTCAACGGCGCGCTGGAGTGCCCGTTGATCGTCTGCGACCCGATCGCGGTCGCGCCGCGGGCCGGCGCCGCGGAGGAACCGCGTGCGCTCAGCGACGGCGCGCAGATGGTCGCCAACCGCCTGCGCAAGAACCTGCGCAAGTTCAAGACCTGGCGCGCGCGCGCGCGGATCGGCTGCTACCGCGCCTACGACGCCGACCTGCCCGAGTACGCGGCGGCGATCGACGTGTACCAGGAAGACGGCGGCCAGGCGCGCACGTTCCTGCACGTGCAGGAGTACGCGGCGCCGGACAGCATTCCCGACGTGGACGTGCGCCGCCGCCGCAACGAACTGCTGGCGGCGGCGCGCGAGGTGTTCGCGGTGCCGGCCGAGCAGGTGGCGCTGAAGACCCGCGAACGCGGCAAGGGCGGCAGCAAGTACGGCCGTTTCGAGCAGCGCGGCGAGTTCCTGGTGGTGCGCGAGCACGACGCGCTGCTGCGGGTGAACCTGTTCGACTACCTGGATACCGGGCTGTTCCTCGACCACCGCCCGCTGCGCGGGGTGATGGCGCAGCAGGCGCGCGGCAAGCGTTTCCTCAACCTGTTCTGCTACACCGGCGTGGCCAGCGTGCAGGCGGCGGTGGCCGGCGCCGATTCCACCACCAGCGTGGACCTGTCCGGCACCTATCTGCAGTGGTGCGCCGACAACCTGGCGTTCAACGGCAAGGGCGGCGCCCAGCACCGGCTGGTGCAGGCCGACGCGCTGAGCTGGCTGGAAGCGGAGAAGAACCGCTACGACGTGATCTTCTGCGACCCGCCGACCTTCTCCAACTCCGCGCGCGCCGAGGATTTCGACATCCAGCGCGAGCACGTGCGGCTGTTGCGCGCGGCGGTGGCGCGGCTGATGCCCGAGGGCGTGCTGTACTTCTCCAACAACTTCCGCCGCTTCAAGCTGGACGAGAACGCGCTGGCCGAATTCGCGGTATGCGAGGAGATCAGCGCGCAGACCATCGACGTGGATTTCGAGCGCAACCCGCGCATCCACCGCGCCTGGCGTCTGCAGCGGCGCTGAGAAGCGGTGCCTCGTGTGTCTTTCTGAAGGAGTGGCTTCAGCCGCGATGGGCGTGACCGGGCACGCACGTCGCGGAGCGTAACGCGCTGTTGCTTCTCCATCCGGGAGAAGGGGCCCCGAAGGGGCGGGTGAGGGGACGGGCGACGCCGCGTGTCCTCGATCTCTGCGCGTCGCTTCGCGCCGTCCCCTCACCCCAACCCCCTCTCCCGGGGGGAGAGGGGCTTGTATCAATTGCCGTGATGCCCCAGCGCGGTCTGCGCCTTGCCGCGTGGCGGCGGGTCATCCTCGGTCTCGCGCTCGTTCCAGTACGCCTGGATCTGCAGGATCTGCGGCAGGATCGCCTCGAACAACTCGACCAGACGCGGCTCGAACTGGCTGCCGGCCTTGTCGCGGAACAGCGCCATCGCCTGCTCCAGCGGCCATGCGTCCTTGTACGGGCGCGGTGAGGTGAGCGCATCGAACACGTCGGCCAGGGCCACGATCCGTGCCGATTCGGGAATCTGCGTGCCTGAAACGCCGGCGGGATAACCGCCGCCGTCCCAGTGCTCGTGGTGGTACAGGGAGACCTCGGCGGCGAGCCGGAACAGCGGCGCGCTGCTGCGGCTGAGGATGTCGTAGCCGATCCGCGGGTGCCGCTTCATGACCTGCCACTCGTCGGCGTCCAGCGGCCCGGGCTTCTTCAGCACCGCATCGGGGATGCCGATCTTGCCGGTGTCGTGCATCGGCGCGGCCTGTTCCAGCAGATCGGCGTCCTCGCACGACCAGCCGGCGGCCAGCGCGAGCGCGCGGGCGTAGGCGGCCATGCGCCAGATATGCGTGCCGGTGTCCGAGTCGCTGTAGTGGCCGGCCATGCCCAGCATCTGGATCGCGTCGCGATGGCTGTCGGCCAGGCTGGTGGCGCTGACCAGCGACAGGTGGGTGCGCACCCGCGCGCGCAGAATGCTCGGCGAGTAAGGCTTGGTGATGTAGTCCACGCCGCCGGCGTCGAACCCGATGCTCTCGTCGGTGTCCTTGTCCTTGCCGGTGACGAAGATGATCGGGATCGCCGCGCTGCGCGCATCTTCCTTCAGGGTGCGGGCGAGGGTGTAGCCGTCGATGTCGGGCAGGTCGACATCCAACAGGATCAGCGCCGGGCGGTGCTTGGCCACCCCGCGCAGGGCTTCGGCGCCGTTCTTGGCAAACACCAGCGCGTAGTCCTCGCGCAGGAGCTGGCGGATCAGCGCCAGGTTGCTGGGTTCGTCATCGACACAGAGGATGCAAGGCTGGGTCATGGCGTGTTCCCGTCTGATACGCGCTGCTGCGCGGGCGGCGCACTCTTATGAGTTTGATCATCGGCCAGCCATCGCCTGACTTTAGCCTCGGCTTCGCGGAAGGAAAAATTCTCCAGCAACAGTTGCAGTTCGGCGGCCTGTGCCGCCGGCAGGACCGGCGCCAGTTGCCGCAGCGTGCGGTCGATGCGGTCCGGATCGTCGCTGTCCAGCACCTGCAGCACCTGATACCAGGACGCCTGCAGCGTCGCCGGATCGACCGCGGCGAGGTTCGCTGCCGCGGGTGGCGCCGCACCCTGGGTGGCGTCGGCGAAGCGCAGCACTTCGGCCGCGGTGTCGGCCATCGCCGCGGCCAGCGCGGCGATCTCGGCATCGGCCTGCGTCGGCGCCGTGCTCAAGCGTTCTTCGAGGGCGGCGCTGGCGATGCTCAACGCCGGCAAGGCCAGCGATCCGGCCGAGCCGCGCAACTTGTGCGCCAGCGACACGGCCTCGGCCGGCCGTTGCGCTTCCACCAGGGTGCGGACGCTGGCCGCCGGGTCGGGATGTTCCTGCAACAGCTTCAGCAGATAGCGCCGATACGGCTCGCGTTCGCCCCAGAGCCGCTGCGCCTGGACGGTATCGAGCAGCGCGGGGTCGCTGACCGGCCAGTCGTCCGCCGGCAGCACCGGCGGTGGCACCGCCAGCGGCAGCAGCGGCAGCGCGGTCAGGTTCGGCGGCAGGAACCGGCGGATGATCGCGATCAGGTCCTCGACCTGGAACGGTTTGGCGATGAAGCCGTTCATGCCGCTGGACAGCGCCATCTCCTGCTGCTGGCGATAGGCGCCGGCGGTGAGGGCGATCACCGGTACGGCGGCCAGGTCCGGATCGGCACGCAGTTGCCGGGTGGCTTCGTAGCCGTCCATGGTCGGCATCTGCACGTCCATCAGCACGACGTGGAAGCGGCCGGGATCGCGGCGTAGCCGCTGCAGCGCCTGGGCGCCGTCCTGCGCCAGCTCGACCAGCGCGCCTTCGCCTTCGAGGATGCGCTGCGCGACCTCGCGGTTGATGTCGCTGTCGTCGACCACCAGCAAGCGGGCCCCGGCCAGGCGTGCGACGCCGTCGCCGGGCGCTGCCGCGGGCAGCTCGCCGTTGCGGCGCGCCAGCAGCATGGCGATGGTGCGCTGCAGGGCCGAGGCGGTGACTGGCTTGGTCATCACCGCATCCACGTCGGCGACGCCAGGCTGCTGCTCCTGGATCATGCGCCGCTCGTAGGCGGTGACCATGACGATGATGGGCTGCCGGTCCGGCGCCGATTGCGCGCGGATGCGCTGGGCCACGCTCAACCCGTCCAGGTCGGGCATGCGCCAGTCCAGCAGGATCACGTCGAACTCGGCCCGTTCCGGCGCGGCCGCGGCCAACGCGGCGGTGCCGCTGGACACCGCTTCCACCTGCCAGCCGAAGCCGTTGGCGATGTCGGTCAGGCTGCGTCTCACCAGGTCGTGGTCGTCGGCGATCAGCACCCGCCGCGCCTGCGCCGGTTCGGCGTCGTCGGCCGGTGCCGGCGCCACCGCGAACGGAATGACGAAGTAGAAATCGCTGCCCTGGCCGGGGGCGCTCTGCACTTCCAGTTGCCCGCCCATCAGCTCCACCAGGCGCCGGCTGATGGTCAGGC
>NZ_AQOI01000239.1:0-6311 GCF_000364665.1 Xanthomonas sp. SHU 199 | reverse complement strand
CCAGGCCGCTGCCGCCGTAGCGGCGGCTGGTGGAGGTGTCGGCCTGCAGGAACGGCGAGAAGATCAGGCTCTGCTTCTCGCGCGCGATGCCGATGCCGGTGTCGCGCACCGAGAACAGCAGCTTGAGCCTGCCGGGTTCGGCGCCGGGGAAGGCGCGCACCGACAGCACCACCTCGCCCTGTTCGGTGAACTTGATGGCATTGCCCACCAGGTTGATCAGCACCTGGTTCAGGCGCAGCGCGTCGCCTTGCAGCCAGCGGCAGCCCGGCGGCAGCGGCTCGACGATCATCTCCACCGGCTTGGCGCTGGTCGCCGAGGTCATCAGCGCGGCGATGTTCTCCAGCAGTTCGTTGAGGTCGAACGGCGCCGATTCCAGGTCGATGCGCCCGGACTCGATCTTGGAGAAGTCGAGGATGTCGTTGATGATCTCCAGCAGGTTGCGTGCCGACAGCTCGATCTTCTGGATCATGTCCTGCGCCGCCTGCGACAGGGCGCTGTGCCGCAGCAGGTACAGCATGCCCAGGATCGCGTTCATCGGCGTGCGGATCTCGTGGCTCATGTTGGCCAGGAAATCGCTCTTGGACTGGTTGGCGCTTTCGGCCGCGTCGATCGCCAGGCGCAGCTCGCGCTCGCGGCGCTTCTGCTCGGTCAGATCGACCGCGATGCCGAGGTAGCCGATCACCCGGTCGTCGTCGTCGCGCAGCGTGCTCAGGGTGAGCAGCACCGGGAAGGCGTGGCCATCCTTGCTCAGGTAGGTCCACTCGCGGGTGTCGCTGCGTCCCAGCGTGGACAGCGCGGCCACCGACTCGAACGAGGGCTGCACCGGCATGCCGGATTGCGCGGCCATGCGCTCGGCGCGTGCGCTCAGCTGTTCTGGGTCCAGGAACAGGCCGGTGGCCTTGCGCCCGATCAACTCGTGCGCGGCGTAGCCGAGCAGCAGTTCGGCGGCCGGATTGAACAGGGTGATGACGCCGTCCGGGTCGGTGGCGACGATCGCATAGCCGGCATTGGCCAGGATCGCGCGCTGCAGCGCCGAATAGGTCACCAGTTCGCTGGTGCGCTCGGCCACCTGCTGCTCCAGCGTGGCGTTGAGCTCCAGCACCCGCGCCTGCGCGCGCACCTGTTCGGTGACGTCGTGCAGCAGGTGCGAATGGCCGATGGTGCCGCCGCGGGTGCCGGCGATCGGCGAGACGCTGGCCAGGACGCTGACGGTGTGACCATCGCGGTGGCGCAGTTCGCGGACGCCGTCGCCGCTGTCGATGGGATCGCGGACGTGCGCGCCCAGCAACCGCTGCAGCGGCTGGCCGATGGCCTGCTCCGGGGTGTAGCCGAAGATGCGCGTGGCCGCGGGATTCCAGTGGGTCACGCGGCCGCTCAGGTCTTCGGCGACGATCGCCTCGCTGGTGCCGGCGACCAGGGCGGCCAGCTGGCTCTGTTCGCTGAGGATCAGGTCGCGGCGGCGCAGGCTGGTCAGGAACACATACAGCAGGGTGGCCAGCAACAGCGCGATGCCGGCGGCCAGGGCGCCGGCGAACAGCGGCGAGGTCTGGTCGAGCGCGCGCATGAAGCCGGGCGTGGCGTGTGCGCCGATGCGCCACTGGCGTCCATAGACCGCCAGGGTGCGTTCGGCGGTGGGGCCTCCGGCCAGGATCGGTGTGGCGTTGTCGCGATAGAACGGCTGCGCCGGGGTCTGGCTGTCGGCCAGGCTCAGATGCAGTTCGCTGCGGTGGTCGTCGGAGGAGGCCAGTACCTCGGCGATGCTCAGTGGCGCGTACGCCCAACCGGTGGTGGCCTGCCAGCGCTGTTCCGGGGTCTGCAGCGGCAGGCCTTCGCGATACACCGGCAACAACAGCAGAAAGCCGCTCTTGCCCAGCCCCGGCCGCTGCACCAGGCGGATCGGCGCGGTGATGGTGGGCTTGCCCGAGTGCGCGGCGGCGATCGCCGCGTCGCGTCGCGCCGGTTCGGAGGCGATGTCGAAGCCCTGTGCCGGCGTGTTGGACTGCGTCGGCTGGATGTAGACGATGACGAAGCGATCGCCCTCGTGCGGCGCCAGCTCACTGATCTGCAGCGACGGTGCGCCGTCGGCGCGGGCCTGCTGCAGGAACGTAGCCTCGTCGGCGCGCGGCACCCGCTGGATGTAGCCGAAGCCGCGCACCCCCGGGAACTCGCGCAGGTAGTCGCGCGAGGCGCTGTAGCGGGCGAAGCGCTCGCGCGAGATGCGGTCACCACCGGCCGCGATCACCGCGCCGCGCGCGCCGCGCAGGCCGTGCTCGTACATGTCCAGGCGTTGTCGCAGATCGTTGGCGACGTGCGAGGCCAGTTGCTGGAAGCGCGCCTGCGCCTGCGCGCGGTTGCGCTGCTGCACGCCATGCGCGATCAGCAGCGCGGCGAGCAGCCCGACGGCCAGCACGGCCAGGGCGGCGAGCCGCGCAAGCCGCGCAGGGCCGGCGATGGGTGTCCGGCGTTTCTTCGACATGCTCCCCCTTCCTCTGGCGAACGCGCGTTCGGCACGCGCATCGGCTTCCCCCGACCGGTTGCGGGATGGCGTTCACAGCGGCGACGCAGGCCCCGCAGGTCGTCCCCCAACGCTAGCGCGGGCGTGGCTGTCGCGCCAGCCCTTCGGTGCAAAGAGTCGAGGCGTGTCTACACCTTGCTGCGTGGGTGGCACCGGGCGCCGCGGGTCGGCGGTCCGTCGTGGGGTGCGTGCGTCGCATCGTGCGTCGGCAGCGGGCCGGCCGCTCCAGCGGCGCAGTGCATCCTTGCCATGCACGCTCAGCCAAGCAGCGTGACGGCAGCGTGCAGCGCCAGCCCGATCAATCCGCCGACCAGGGTGCCGTTGAAACGGATGTACTGCAGGTCGCGGCCCACGCTCAGTTCCAGTTGCTCGACCAGGTGGCGTTCGTCCCAGCCCTTCACGGTCTGCGCGATGTGCTCGGTGACGCCGCTGCGCAGGCGCTGGGTCAGCCGCTCGGCGCCGCCGAGCAGGTGCTGGTTGAGCGCCTCGCGCAGGGCCGGATCCTGCGCCAGCGACTGGCCGAGCGCGCCGAGGGCGCGCTGCAGGTGCTGCACCAGCGCGCCGTCCTGGCGCGACAGGTCCTCGCGCAGCGCGCTGTGGATCTGATCCCACAGGCCCTGCACGTACGCCTGTACGCCGGGGTGGTCGATCAGCCGCTGCTTCAGCGCCTGCACTTTCTCGGCGGTGGCGGGATCGGCGCGCAGCCGCTGCACGTAGCCGCCGAGCCAGCGCTCGTAGTCCTGGCGCAGCGGATGCTGCGGTTGCGACAGCACCTCCTGCAGTTCCTCCAGCAGCGCGTGCGCCAAGCGCTCGGCGAGGGTGTCGGCGATGCCTTCCACCGGCTTCACCCATTCCACGGTGCCGACCAGCTTGGGCCACTCGCGGCGCGCGTACTTGACGATCATCGCCGACACCCGCTGCTTGACCGCGGCATCGTCCAGGTGCCGGCCGAGCCGGGTCAGCGCTTCGTCGAGCAGTGCGTGGTGGCGGCCGTTGGCGGTGAGCAGGCCGAGCAGTTCGCCGGCGGTGGCGGCGGCGTCCCAGTCGCGCAGCCGCGCCACCACGAAACCATGGATGCGGCGCCGCACCGCGGCTTCGTCCAGCAGGTCCAGCGCCTGCAACGCCCAGCCGCGGGCCAGATCGGCCAGCCGTGCGGACTGCGCCGGTTCGGCCAGCCACTGGCCCAGCCGCGCCGCGGGATCGAACGCGCTGAGCTTGGCCAGCAGCGCGCCCGGTTCCAGGAACTGATCGCGCACGAACACCGCCAGGCTGTCGGCGATGCGCGCCTTGCCGTGCGGGATGATCGCGGTGTGCGGAATCGGCAGGCCCAGCGGATGCCGGAACAGCGCCACCACCGCGAACCAGTCGGCCAGTGCACCGACCGTGGCCGCTTCGCAGAACGCGCCGACCCAGGCCCACACGCCGTGCAGGCCCATGGCATGGCTGAGCAGGAAGCCGCACAGCATCGCCAGCAGCAACAGCGCCGCCAGCAGCTTCATGCGCCGCAGCTGCGCGCGGCGCGGATCGGGGGGCAGGGCAGGGGCGGAAGACACGCTCATGCGGCCGAGTCTACGCAGTGCGCGGTGAGCGCGGTTGCATGCGCGGCGGCGAGGTCATCCGGCCGCGGCACGGATGGCCGGTGCGCGTGGATCAGCCCGGCAACTGCGCGCGCAGCGCCGCCACTTCCTTGCGCAGCGCCTGGTTCTCGGCTTCGAGCGCAGCCACGCGCTGACGCAGCGCGGCCGTCGTGTCGCCCTCGGCATCCGCCGCCGGGGCCGCGTCCTCGGGGGCGTCCGCAGGCGCCGGCTTGGGCTTGCGCTTGGACTCGCGGGCGCGCTTGGCGGCCTGCTTCAGTTCGTCCTTGCCGGCCATCGCCGCGGCGCGCTGTTCCTCCTCGGGCAGGCTGGCCACTGCCGCGGCGGCATTGATCGAGATCGCACCGGACTTGACCGCTTCCACCACCTCGGCCGCGGCCTGCTTCTGGATCTTCTCGATCTGCACCACCTGGCTGTTGCTGAGCCGCGCCACGCGCGCCAGTTCGGCGCGGCTGAGCGGTGCCGGTGCGTCGGCCCAGGGTGGCGTGTCGGTGTCGTTGGCGGTCTCGCCAGCCGCGTCCGGGTCAGTGGCGTCGGCCGCGGGAGCCTCCGCGGCGGCCGCGCTGGCGCGCCGCTCGGCGAGGATCTCGCGCTTGCGCAGCGCCAGCACGCCGCGCTGGAAGTCGGAGACGCTGCGCCGGCCCAGGTGCTGGTCGATCATCCACAGGTGCACGTCCTGCAGCGACTGGAAGCGGGTGTTCTGCACGGTCTGGAACGGCAACCCATGTTTCTGGCAGATGCCGTAGCGGTTGTGCCCGTCGACCAGGATGTCGCCCCACAGCACCAGCGCGTCGCGGCAGCCCTCGGCCAGCAGGCTGCGTTCCAGGGCAGCGTATTCGTCGGCGGTCAGCGGATCGATATAGGCCTTGAGGTCTTCTTTGACAACGATGTTCATCAACGGGCGGTGCGGCGTGGCGACGGGGGCGGCATTGTAGAGGCCGGGAATCGGGAGTGGGGAATCGGGAATGGCAACAGCGTGTGTCGCGGCCGCATGGCCTGAGTCGTTCGCGCATGCGGCGCTTTCCGATTCCCTACTCCCGATTCCCCATTCCCGGCTTCACCCCACCACCACCTCACTGATCTGCATCACCGGCGTCAGGTCGGTGTAGTTCTTGATGTCGCCGAGGATCTCCTCCGCGTGCGGGCCGAAGCCGGCCTGGAAGGCCTCCACCGACTCGCTGAAGATGTGGCACATGCCGACGTAGGTCGGGTCGCTGCCCGGGGTGCCGCCGGACAGGCCCTTGTCCACGGTGTAGCGCAGGCAGGCGGCGCCCATGCGCGCCTGCAGCAGCGGCATGTGCGTATCGCGGTAGTAGGCATGGTCGAAACGGGCGCCTGGCGTGTACGGGTACATCACGCTGACCTTGATCATGGAGCGGCTCCTGTGGCGGCGGTGGATCCCGGCCGGACGCCGGGGTGGCGCAAGGCTACACCCGGCTGCGGCCGGTGCGTGTTGCGCTGCGGTGGGCACAGGGCCGGGAATGGGGAATGGGGATTGGGGAATCGCAACAGCAAGAGCAACAGCAACAGCAAGTGATGCGGTTGCCGGGTTGTCCGATGCGGGCGCCGCGGCGCTTTTACGATTCCCTATTCCCTATTCCCTATTCCCGATTCCCAGCCCTCTACTGCATCGTCGGCATCGCGAACTCGGCGCCGGCCGCGGCCTCGGGCCAGCGCGCGGTGACGGTCTTGAGCCGGGTGTAGAAGCGCACTCCGTCCGGGCCGTGCACATGCAGCGGACCGAACAGCGAGCGCTTCCAGCCGCCGAAGCTGTGGAACGCCATCGGCACCGGGATCGGCACGTTGATGCCGACCATGCCGGCCTGCACCTGCCGCGCGAACGCACGCGCGGCGCCGCCGTCGCGGGTGAACACCGCCGCGCCGTTGCCGTAGTCGTGGTCGGCGATCAGGCGCAGCGCGGCGGCGGCGTCGGCCACCCGCACCACGCACAGCACCGGGCCGAAGATCTCTTCGCGGTAGATGCGCATGTCGCTGCGCACGTGGTCGAACAGGCTGCCGCCGAGGAAGAAGCCCCCCGGATGGTCGGGCGCACCCGCCGGGCGGCCGTCGACCACCAGTCGTGCGCCCTCGGCCACGCCGCTGTGGATGTAGCCGAGCACGCGCTCGCGGTGCGCGGCGCTGACCAGCGGGCCCATGTCCGGCTCGTCGCGGCCGGCGTCGGCCTGGCCCGCGCCCAGGCG
>NZ_AQOI01000238.1:0-12989 GCF_000364665.1 Xanthomonas sp. SHU 199 | reverse complement strand
CTGTCATCGCAGGTGCATGACAGTTGACTCCTACGACGCGATCGATACCGCGGGTTCCTGCATGTGTGCCCTGCGCTTACGCCAGCGCTAACCCGCCTTCGGCGGCAGCCCGAGCAATTCCGCCGGCAGCGCCGGCATCGGCGTGCGCTCGTCCAGCGCCTCGCGCTTGAGCCAGTCGACGAAGTGGCTGGCGGCCGGGCTGAGCAGGCGGTGGGTCGGATGCACGATGTAGTAGGAATAGCGCGCGGTCAGCGCCGGGCCGGGCAGGCGCACCAGTTCGTAACGCTGCAGGTAGGGCTGGGCGATGTGCTTGCGTGCCAGCACCGCGCCCACGCCGTATACCGCCGCGCGCATCGCATCGGTGCTGTCGTTGAAGGTGTGCATCGGCGGCAGCGCCACGCCGCGCACGCCGGCGGCGCGGAACCAGTCGCGCCAGCCCTGCGGCGACATGTCGGTGAGCAGCGGCAGTTGCGCGATCTGCTCGGGCCGGCGCAGCGTCGCCAGTTGCGGCAGGGCGGGCGAGGCGACCGGGAACAGTTCGTCGTCCATCAGGTGGTGCGAGGTCAGGCCGGGCCAGGCGCCCTGGCCGTAGCGGATGCCCAGATCCGGGCCGCCCTCCTCGAAGCGCGAGAACGCCGCATCGGTCTGGATGTCCAGCCGCACGTGCGGATAGGCCTGGCAGAAGCGCGGCAGGCGCGGCAGCAGCCAGCAGTACGAGAGCGAGCGCAGCGTGGTGAGGCGCAGCGGCGCCGTGTCGGCCTGCGGATGCAGGTTGCCGGCGACCGCGGCGATGTCGGCCAGCGCCGCGCTGGCAGCATCGGCCAGTTGCCTGCCTTCGGCGGTCAGCTTGACCCCGCGCGCGTGGCGCTGGAACAGCGTGGCGCCGAGCAGGGCTTCCAGGCGCCGCACATGGTGGCTGACCGCGCTGGCGGTGAGATGCAGTTCCTCCGCGGCATGGGCGAAGTTCTGGTGGCGCGCCGCGGCGGCGAACACGCCGAGTGCGGGCAGCAGGGACGGGCGCAGTTGCATGAGCAGGCACGCGGCAGATTTGTGGCTCGCGACGATACTACGCGCTTGTCGGCCCCGTGGCGCAGGGCGATGCTGGCAGCCGAACACGACATGCGCGGCGGGCAGCGGTGATGCGGCGTCGGCGCGGAGGCGCCGCCCGGCGTCCTCAGCCGGCAGCGGATGCGTGGCGTCGCACGACCGCTGCGGCGCGTGTCCGATCGACCGCGAGCCTCTTCCATGCCCACCTCCGATCCTTCCCTGCAGCCGGCCATCGCCTCCGCCGCTGCTGCCTCCGCATCCGACGGCGCGCCCGCCCGCGACTGGCGCACGCCGCTGGAACTGGGTTTCCTCGGCGTCGTCTGGGGCTGCTCGTTCCTGTTCATGCGCGTGGCCGCGCCGCAGTTCGGCGCCTACGCGCTGGTGGAACTGCGCCTGGCGCTGGGCGCGGCGGTGCTGCTGCCGTTCCTGTGGCTGGCGCGGGCGCGCTTCCCGTTGCGGCGCTGGCCGACCCTGGCGGCGATCGGCTTGCTCAACTCGGCGCTGCCGTTCCTGCTCTTCGCCTGGGGCGCGCAACATGCGCCGGCGGCGATCGGCGCGATCTGCAACGCGATGACCGTGCTGTTCACCGCCTTGATCGCCTTCCTGTTTTTCGGCGAGAAGATCGGCACGCGCCGCGCGCTGGCGCTGTTGATCGGCTTCGCCGGCATCGTGGTGCTTGCCACCGGCAAGTCGGCCGGCATCAGCGTGGGTCCCGCTGCGCTGGCCGGCACCACTGCCTCCCTGCTGTACGGCATCGGCTACAGCCTGGTGAAGCGGCACATGAGCGATCTGCCGCCGGCCGCAGCGGCCGCGTCCACGCTGGGGTGCAGCGCGTTGCTGCTGGCGCCGCTGGCCTGGACGCACTGGCCGGCCGCACCGGTGCCGGCGGTGGCCTGGGCCTGCGCCGGCGGCCTGGGCGTGCTCTGCACCGGCCTGGCGTTCCTGTTGTACTACCGGCTGATCCAGCGCATCGGCCCGGCGCGCGCGTCGACGGTGACCTATCTGGTGCCGGTGTTCGGCGCGTTGCTGGCCTGGGCGATCCTCGGCGAGCCGATGACCTGGACCATGTTGCTGGCCGGCATGCTGATCCTGGGCAGCGTCGCCTTCAGCCAGCGCGCGCGGTAGCGGCGCAACTGGCAGGCGTGCGCGAGGACGTCGGCGCGCCGCAAATTCCGTGTCCCCCCTTTGCCTGAGAACGACGCAATGACAGATTCCCTGCTCGCATCGCAGTTCGCCTTCAAGGCCTGGGCCAACGCCGAACTGCTGCAGGCGCTGGCGCAGATCGATGGTGCGGCGTTTCCGGCGCAGCGGCAGCGCGCGATCCGGCTGTTGAACCATACCTACGTGGTGGACCGGATCTTCGCTGCGCACCTGGAGGGCGGCACGCATGCGTTCACCGCGAGCAATACGCCGCAGACGCCGGAACTGGAGGCGCTGGGTGCGGCGGTGGCCGAATCGGACCGGTGGTATGCCGACTATGTCGCCCGGATCGACGCGCCCGCCTTGCGGCAAACGCTGGGGTTCCGTTTCACCGATGGCGATGCCGGCCGCATGAGCCGAGAGGAAATGCTGTTCCACGTGCTCGCGCATGGCGCCTTCCACCGCGGCAACATCGCCATGCTGCTGACCGAATGCGCCGTGGAGCAGCCGCGCGAACTGTTCACCCGTTTCCTACATGCGCAACAGCCGCAGCGGCGCAGCGTCGGCGGCGCCTGAGCGCGCACCGTCCGGCGCGCGCATGACGCGTCACTTCGGCGGCGTGCGCACCGGCAGCGGCACATTGCACAGGTCGATGTGCCCGGCAGGCCGCTTGTAGAACTCATCGCGGCGGTTGCGTCGCGCCTCGACCACCTCGCGGAAGGTGCGCGTATCGGTGCGCAGCAATTGCAGCGGGGTGCGTTCGTTCTCCGGCACGTCGCTGGCCAGGCGGATGGCGCGGATCGGGGTGCGTTGTTCGGGTTTTTCGTAGAAGCCCATCGGGTCCGGCCCGCGCGGGATCACGCTGAGCAGTTCCATGCCCTTGACCACGCGGCCGACCACGGTGATGTTGCGGTCCAGTTGCCGCGGCGATTGCCCGGTGACCACGTACAGTTCGGCGCCGATGCTGCTGTCTTCGTCGTTGTTGCGGCCGGCGCCGAGCGTGCCGTAGCAGTGCGCCAGCCAGGCGGTGCCGGCCTTGGGATCGCGCGCCACCGGAAAGCCGTCGACGAAGCCCACCTGCGGCGCCCAGCCGTCGCGGTCGGGCAGGGGCTGGAACGCCAGGCCCGCGGCCGGGCGCTGGAATTCGGCGGGCAGGTGGGTCTTGGCGCTGCCCAGCGACCTGGCCTTGCCCGGCTCCTCGCCGTCGGGGTCGCCGAACTGCACCACGAAATTGTCCTGTGAGCGGTAGATGCTCAGGCCGTCCCAGAAGTGCTCGTGGGCCAGGGTGCGGATGTTGCCGACGTGCTGCGGCGCGAACGCCGGCGCCAGTTCGATGATCACCCGGCCGGTGTCCAGCTCCAGGTACAGCGTGTTGGCCGGATCCAGCGTGCGCCAGTCGCTGGGCTTGGACGCGTCCAGGATCTGTTGCGGGCTGCGGTAGGGCACGGCCGGCGGCGGTGCCCCGGCCGACGCGGCGAAGGTGGACAGCGACAACGCGAGGGCGAGCAGGGAAGTGCGCAGCGGCATGAGGGCGGCCCGGTCGGTGAGCGCCCGATTCTCACCGAAGCGGCGGCCGCTGCCAATGTGCCGGCGGCATGGCGCGACCGCCGTGCCGCCGACAGCGCTGTCTACGGCAGCGCGCGCTTCTGCGGTTCCTGTGTGTCCTGCACCGGCGCCTGGTTCGGCAGCGGCGGCAGCGCGGCCAGTTGCCTGGCACTTTCCGCCGCCGGGATGGTGGCGGCCTGCGCGGCGTCCACGTAGGCCACCCGCTTGTCGCCGGCGCTGGGGTCGCCCTGCACCGCGAACACGCGGCCGTTGTCGTTGCGCAGCACGTGATCGACCTGGGTCAGGCCGTCGCGCCTGGCCGCCAGCAGCAAGTTGCTGGCGACGTTGGCGTCGTAAGGAGTGAGCTTGCGCTCGATCGCCTGCTGCATCGCCTGTTGCCGCGGGTCGGCAGCGGCGTGCGGCTCCGGCCCGCTGCCGGTGGCGCGTGTCGGCGTCGTCGGCGACTTCTGTTCTGGCGTTTCGGCCTTGGCGTCGATGCGTTGCAGATCGCCGCCCGGCGTGCCGCCGGCGCTGTCGGCCACGCGGAACAGGCGCTCGCTCAGGCCGTACTGGGAATTGCCCAGGTTGCGCGCCAGGCCGATCGCGAAGTCCTGCGGACTTTGCTTGGCGTACTGCGCCGCCTCGTGCGCGGTCATCGGGCTGGCCTGCGCTGCGCGCTGGTACTGCTGACGCAGCGCATCCATCTGCCGCTCGGAGAAGTGCAGGGTGAGGTCCTGGCCGGCCTTCGCCGGACCCGCGGCACCGGCCTTGCCGGCGAGCACCGAGTTGAGCAGTTGCGCCTGGTTCTCGTCGACCTTGTCGAACTTGAACTGGTAGCTGCGTTCGTCCACGCGCTCGTTGTTCGCGGCGTCGAACTGGCGGGTCATGGTCATCGGCACGTTGCCGGCGTACTGCACCTTGCCGACCAGGCTGTAGCTGCCGTCGGCATAGGTGGTGCGCACGTTCTCCCCGGTGTTGCGCTGGCCGCCCAGCTCGGCCTTGAACGGGCCTACCCCGAGTTGGGCACGGGTTTCCGAACTCATCGTGAGGCTTTCTACCTTCTGTACGTCGCTGACGCCGGGTACGTCGGCGGCGAGCTTGCCGCTGGCCAGGAAGTCGCGATAGGCGGCTTGCGCCTGCGGCTCGCGCAGGTCGAAGGTGGCGGTGCGCATGGTCGCCTGGCCGAGCGCGTCCTGGCGGCCGAGCATGGCCTGGGCGATGTCGGTCTTGAATCCGACCGCCTCCAGCCGCTCCAGCGCCTGGGTCGGGCCGACCGCCACGCGCACGCTGTGCTCGTCCACGCGCTGCACGGCGTAGCTCATGCCGGCCGCATCGGTGCGCTCGCTGGAGGTCGCCAAGCCGCGAAACGTCGCCTCCATCGAGGTCTTGGCGAAGGCCTGGCCATCGAGCTTGACGCTGCCGTCCACCGGGATGGTCTGCGGGTCGAACGGATTCACCTGGGCAGCGGCTTCGGCCTTGGCCTCGCCGGGCAGGCGCACCTCGTAGCGGCCGCGCTCGCCGACCGCCTGGGTCAGGCTGCCGTCGACGGCCAGGCGCCCGGCCTTGAATGCGCCCTCGATGCGATGGCCCTGGGTGAACTCCATCTCCACGTTGAACACGGTCTTGCCGTCTTCCTGTTTGCTGCCGGCGCCGACCTTGCCGGTCTGCACCAAGGCGTACTCCAGTGGGCCACGCCTGGCTTCGGTGACCGTACGGCTGTACTCGAGGGAGCCTGCGCCAGCGTTCGGATCCCGCTTGATCGGGCCAGCGGAGTATTGGTTGCCGGAACTGGCGAAGCTCGGGTCGGTGGCCTGGCCGGGTTGCTGTTCGGTGGGGGACGGGCTCATGCGATACCTCCTGGAATGCATGTGGAACGGAACCGTCACGAGTGTAGGGCGCGCGACGTTGTCGAAACGTTTGCCGCGGCAATCGCGGCGCCTGGGCGGCGTGCATGACCAATGGCACGATCACTATGTCGAACTCGGTACTAGTATCTAGCTCAACCTAGCGAGGGCGTCATGGTCGAGCCGGATGCACAGCTGAAGAAATTCCAGAAGGAGCTGAGTGCCGGCACCGTGTCGCTGGCCCTGCTGGCGGTGCTGGCCGCGGCCGAGGCGCCGCTGTACGGCTACCTGATCGCCAAGCGCCTGGAGCAGGTGGGCGAGGGCGTGCTCAGCGGCAAGCAGAGTGCGCTGTATCCGGTGCTGCGCAACCTGGAGGCTGCCGGCCTGCTGTCCAGCCATGTCGAGCCGTCGGTGGCGGGGCCGCCACGGCGTTACTACCGCATCACCGCGGCGGGTCTTTCCACGCTGCGGCAATGGGCCGCGGCGTGGCGCGCCACCCGCGATTCCGTCGATTCCGTGCTGAAGGGGATTTCAGAATGAGCAGCGCACACACCGCACCGCGGCCCTTGCCGACCACCATTCCCGACTACCTGGCGCAACTGCGCGCGGCATTGGGCGGCGCCGACCCCGCGCTGGTCCAGGACGCGCTGTACGACGCGGAGGAATACCTGCGCTCGGAGCTGGCCGAGCAGCCGGGCAAGAGCGAGGCCGAGGTCATCGCCGGCGTCGCCGGCAGCTACGGCGCGCCGGAGGAAGTGGCCGAGATCTACCGCGATACCGAGGTCACGGTCAGCCGCGCGCTGAAGCCGCCGGCGCCGCCCAAGCGCAAGTCGCTGGCCGGGCGCTTCTTCGGCGTGGTCGCCGACCCGCGCGCCTACGGCAGCCTGTTCTACATGCTGCTGTCGCTGGTCACCGGCATCTTCTACTTCACCTGGCTGGTGACCGGCGTCAGCGTGTCGGCGGGCTTGCTGATCCTGATCGTCGGGGTGCCGCTGTTGGTGCTGTTCTTCGGGTCGGTGCGGCTGCTGTCGCTGGTGGAGGGCCGCGTGGTGGAAGTCCTGCTGGGCGAGCGCATGCCACGCCGGCCGCTGTACAGCGCCCCCGAACAGCCGTGGCTGCAGCGCATCGGGCAGATGTTCACCGATGCGCGCACCTGGACCACGATGCTGTACTTCCTGCTGATGCTGCCGCTGGGGATCTTCTACTTCACGGTGTTTGCGGCCTTGCTGAGCACGTCGCTGCTGATGCTGCTGGCGCCTGCCGCGCTGTTTGCGCCGGACGTCGCGGATCTGACCGTTCATGTCGGTCCGCTGCACTGGATCGGCAGCGAGGCGTGGCTGCCGTTGCTGCTGGCCAGCGTGCTGGGCGCAGCGCTGTTCTTCGTCACCCTGCACCTGTCGCGCGGCTTCGGCAAGGCGCATGGCCTGCTGGCCAAACACCTGCTGGTGCGCAGCGAGGCGCCCTGATGTCCTGATGCAGGATCGCCCGCGGCGTGGTCGCCGCGGGCGAGATGCCGCTCAGCCCGCCTTGCGGCTGCCGCGGCGCTTGAGCGGGGTGACGTTGCCGGCCGCCGGCGCGCGGCTGGCGCCGGCATTGGCGGCGATGAAGCTGCGCACCTGCGGATACACGATGTCGCGCCAGCGACGGCCGCTGAAGATGCCGTAATGGCCGGCGCCTTGCACTTCCAGGTGCTGGCGGCGCGCGGCGGGAATGCCGATGCACAGGTCCTGCGCGGCCGCGGTCTGGCCCAGGCCGGAGATGTCGTCCAGTTCGCCTTCGATGCTGAGCAGCGCGGTGTCGCGGATCGCGGCCGGGTCGACGCGTTCGCCGTCGATCACCCATTCGCCGCGCGGCAGCAGGAATTCCTGGAACACCACGCGGATGGTGTCCAGGTAGTAGGTGGCCGGCATGTCCAGCACCGCGTTGTACTCGTCGTAGAAGCGGCGGTGCGCCTCGGCGTCCTGCAGGTCGCCCTTGACCAGATTGGCGTAGAAATCCCAGTGCGACATGAAATGCCGGCTCGGGTTCATCGCCAGGAAGCCGATGTGCTGCAGAAAACCCGGATAGACGGCGCGGCCGTGGCCGGGGTAGGCCGGCGGCACGGTGTGGATGACGTTGTGCTCGAACCAGGACAGCGGATTGCGCGTGGCCAGGTTGTTGACTTCGGTGGGGCTGCGGCGCGCATCGATCGGCCCGCCCATCATCACCAGCGAGCGCGGCGTGGTCTCGCCGCGCCCGGCCATCAGCGACACCGCGGCCAGCACCGGCACGGTCGGCTGGCACACGCTCATCACGTGCAGCGATTCGGCGCCGATGTGGCGGATGAAGTCCTGCACGTAGCGCACGTAGTCGTCCAGGCCGAAGTCGCCTTCGGACTGCGGCACCATGCGCGCGTCGATCCAGTCGGTGACGTAGACCTTGTGGTCGCGCAGCAGGGTGCGCACGGTGTCGCGCAGCAGCGTGGCGTGGTGGCCGGACAGCGGCGCCACCACCAGCACGGCCGGCTGCTTCTTGAGTCCGTCCACGACCTTGGCGTCGTCGCTGAAGCGCTTGAAGCGCAGCAGGCGGCAGAACGGCTTGCGCAGCACTTCCTGCTCGACGATCGGCAGTGCGTGGCCGTCGACTTCGACATGGTCCAGCGCCCAGGCCGGCTTCTCGTAGTCCTTGCCCAGGCGGTGCATCAACTCGTTGCTCGCGGCCAGGCGCTCGGCGCCGGGCAGCGTCGACCACAGGCTGTTGGGGTCGGAGAAGATCTTGGCGTTGGCTTCGGCCTGGTGCACCCAGGGGGCGAGCAGGTTACGGGTCAGTTCGTGCCACTGGTAGAGCATGCCGGTGTTTCCATCCTGAGCGTATGCTGCCGTGCAGCATAACGCATCCGCGCGGTTTGCACCTTAATGGGGCACCAGACCAATCGTCTCCAGGGCCGCCGCATCCCCCGCCAGCGCTGGCGCCAGCCAGCAATGACTGCCCACCGGGCGCAGCCCGAGCGCACCGAACTGGCGCCGGTACCAGCGCGCCGCGCGGGGCTGGAAGCCGGCGTGGTCGCCGTCGAAATCGTCCTCGGCGGCGAAGGTCTCCAGGAACGCCACGCCGCCGCACAGCTCCACCAGGCCGGGCAGGCCCTGGCGCAGTTCGCGGCTGGGCACGTAGTGCAGCACGTCCGAGCACACCAGCAGGTCCACCGGCGCGCACGGCCGCAGCCAGGCGAAATCGCCGAAGCGCGCCGGGTGCAGGTTGCGGTGGCGGCCGTAGCGGGCGACCGCGTAGTCGCTGCTGTCGAAGCCGAGGTAGTGCAGTTTCGGCCGCAGCTTCAGCAGCGGCGCGCGCCAGGCGCCTTCCCCGCAGCCGATGTCGAGCACGCTGCGGATCGGCCGTTCCAGGTAGTACTCGGCCTGGGCCACGGCGAGCGCGACCTTGCGCGCCAGGCGCGCGGCATCGCCGATGCCGTCGCGGCGATACCAGCGTTGGAAGTAGTCGGCGTCGTACTGTTTGTCCATGCGGGCGTGTGATCCGTGCGGGCGCCGGACGAATCGGCGAAAATGGCCGCACATCCTACGCCAGCGACACGGAGCCAGCGCATGCAACTCTATCTGTGGATCAAGTCCCTGCATCTGCTGTTCGTGATCGCATGGATGGCGGCGGTGTTCTACCTGCCGCGGATCCTGGTCAACGTCGCCGAGAGCGCGGGCCAGCCGCAGGTGCAGGAGCGCCTGGCGCTGATGGGCCGGCGCCTGTACCGCTTCGGCCACATGATGTTCGGCCTGGCCCTGCTGCTGGGGCTGACCCTGTGGCTGGGCTACAAGGTGCTGCCGGACTTCCCGACCATGGTCGCGCCCGGCCACAGCGGCTGGCTGCACGCCAAGCTCGGCCTGGTGGCGCTGATGCTGGCCTATTACATCTTCACCGGCCGCTGGCTCAAGCGCGTCGGCCAGGCCGGCGCGCTGCCGTCCTCGCGCGCGCTGCGCCTGTTCAACGAGGTGCCGGTGCTGGCGCTGCTGGTGGTGATCTGGCTGGTGCTGGCCAAGCCGTTTTGAGCGGGGATTGGGGATTTGGGATTCGAAAGTCCCCGTTTCCGACCCTTCCCGGGTTTGCGCCAGCAGCTAGGCGTTGCGGCTGTCGAGTTGCTTCAGTTCGCTGCGGGCCAGGTCGATCCACTGGCGTTGGTCGCGCTGGTAGTAGCGCGGGGCCAGGCTGGAGCGCTTCAGCACTTCGTTGAACACTTCGCCGGCGCGCTGGGGCTGGCCCGCGCGCTGCAGCAGTTGCGCGTAGCGCACGCGCGCTTCTTCGCCGGGGTAGTCGTCGGCGAGCGCGGCGTATTCCTCCAGCGCCGCGTCGGTCTGGCCCAGCGCCTCGGTGGCGCGCGCGTAGAGCAGGTGGCCGTCTTGCGAGCGGAACTGCGGGTTGGCGGCGATCAGACGGTCCAGCGTGGCTTTCACCGCGGCCGGCTGGTCCAGGCCGAACTGCGCCTTGGCCAGCCCGAGCAGTAGTCCGGGGTCGTCGCGGTGGATGCCGCGCAAGCCGCTCTCGAACACCTCGGCCGCCTGCGCGTACTCGCCGTTATCCAGGTGCACCTCGGCCAGTTGCCGGCGGTTGTCCACGGTGTCGGCCAGTTCCAGGCGATTGCCGGCGGTGCGCTTGTCGCGGTTCGGATCGAGCGTGGCGCCGACCTTGCGCAGATGGCGGCGCGCGCGCGGATCGTTGCGCCACTCCGGCAGCAGTTCGGCGATCACGTAGATCAGGATCCCCAGATACGAAAAGATCAGCAGGATGAAGATCCAATACAGCGGGCGGCCGCTGCGCACCACGTGCACGCAGCAGGCCAACTGCAAGGCCAGCGACAGCAGGACGATGGGATTCATGGACAACGCTTCCTTGTGTCGCGATCAGGCCGCTTCGTACGCCCCGTAGCTGCGCAGGCGCGCGTAGCGCTTCTCCAGCAACTGCTCGATCGGCAGCTGTTCCAGGGCGTCCAGTTCGTTGAGCAGGACCGCCTTCAGGCGCTTGGCCATCTGCGTGGGGTTGCGGTGGGCGCCGCCGATCGGTTCGCGGATCACCTTGTCGACCAGGCCCAGCGCAGACAGGCGCTTGGCGGTCAGGCCGAGCTGTTCGGCGGCGTCCTTGGCCTTGGAGGCGTCCTTCCACAGGATCGAGGCGCAGCCTTCCGGCGAGATCACCGAGTAGGTGCCGTATTCCAGCATCAGGGTGCGGTCGCCCACGCCGATCGCCAGCGCGCCGCCGGAGCCGCCTTCGCCGATCACGGTGCAGATCACCGGCACCTTCAGCTCGGCCATCTCCAGCAGGTTGCGCGCGATCGCTTCGCTCTGGCCGCGCTCCTCGGCGCCGATGCCGGGGTAGGCGCCGGGGGTGTCGATGAAGGTCAGCAGCGGCAGCTTGAAGCGCTCGGCCAGCTTCATCAGGCGCAGCGCCTTGCGGTAGCCCTCCGGGCGCGGCATGCCGAAATTGCGCGCGATCTTGCTCTTGGTGTCGCGGCCCTTCTGGTGGCCGATGATCACCACCGCGCGGCCATCGATGCGGCCCAGGCCGCCGACGATGGCCTTGTCGTCGGCGAACGCGCGGTCGCCGGCCAGTTCCTGGAACTCGTCGCAGAACACGTTGATGTAGTCCAGCGTGTACGGGCGCTGCGGATGCCGCGCCAGCTGCGAGATCTGCCACGAGGACAGGTCGCGGAAGATCTGCGCGGTGCGCACCCGCAGCTTGTCCTCCAGCGCACCCACCTCGGCGTCGACGTTGACCGCCGGGCCGGTGCTGGCGTTGCGCAGTTCCTGGATCTTGGCTTCCAGATCGGCGATGGGTTGCTCGAAGTCGAGGTAGTTCGGGTTCATTGGAAGCCGTCGGATGGATCAAAGGTGGGGAAGCTTAGCCGAATGTACGGCAACTGCCCGTACGCTCCGGTGTGGAAAGGCCGGCGGGGCGCGGCTGGCCGGGGGCGGCGGCGGCTCAGGGAACGACCAGCGCACTGCGCCCGGTCAGCTCGCCGAAGGCGTGCACGAAGGTGTTGCAGGCCTCGTTGGCCGAGGGCGGCAGCGAGGCGCCCAGCGTCGCGGTGGCGGTGGTGAACGCCATCTGCGCCTGGAAGGCTTCCTTGCGCAGGGCACGCTGCGCGTCGGCGCTGGTCGCGCGCAGGTGGCGCGCGTAGAGCGCGCGCAGCGGGCCGGCATGGGCCTCGTAGGCCGGGTCCAGCGGCGGCAACGTCGCCGGGGTCTTCTCCAGCGCGAAGCGCGGCGTCACGTAACGGCCCGGCCGCGCGCGCTCGAACGCGCCGGGCTGGCCCATGCCGGTCTCGACGTAGGCGATGAAGTCCGGCGCAGTGAAGATCTTGCTGGAGATCTTGCCGCCGCTGGCATCGACATGCGCGACGACCTGCTCGTCCGGGAACGGCTCGCGCACGCCGAAGGTCCAGTCCTTGTCGATGAACAGGTCGTGGGTCTGTTTGAACGGGCCTTCGAAGGTGACGCCGTTCAGTTCGATCCGCGCGTTGATCGAACCGAAGTTCTTCGCCTTGTCCGGGCCGGTGAGGTAGATCGCGTTCGCGGTCACGTACTCGCTCAGGGTCGGATTGATCAGCCCGCCCCTGGTATCGGCGTAGACGATGAAGCGCACATCGCCCAGGCGTTCGCTGCGCAGGTGGTGCTCGCCGGCCGCCAACGTCACCGGCTGCGCCTGCTGCGCCGGCACCTGCAGGGTCTTGCCGTCGAGCGTGATCGACAGCGGCGCGGCGGTGGGGTTGTCGATCTGGAAGTCGACCTTGGACGAGGAACACGCCGCCAGCACGAGCGCGGCAGCGAACGGGAACAGCACGGTCTTCATCGCGGCCTCCTTCCTTCGGCCATGTGCAACGGGCGCGCCGCGCTGCGCGCCAGGCTCAGTTCGCCCATGGCGGGTTGTATTTGACCTTCACCGCGCGCACCGCCGGGTCGCCGCGCAGGGCGTCCAGCAGCTGCGGGTCCACGCGCACCGAATGGCTGCCGTTGAGGTCGAGCATGCCGGCGATGCCGCCCTGCGCCGACTGCAGCAGCAGGTCCAGGCGCAGGGGGGTCTTGCCCGGGCGGTGGCGGGCGAGCAGGCCGTCGATGCGCGGCCAGGCGCTGCGCTGGCGCAGGTCCAGGCGCAGCGACAGGCGCTGCGCGTGGTGCGTGCAGATCTGCTCGTAGTCCCAGCACTGGCGGATGCGCATGGCGTAGCCGCCGTTGAATTCGTCCTCGCGCACGCCGCCCTTGACGATCAGGATGCGGTCGCGGGTCAGCAGGTGGCCGAACTCGGCGATGGCGTCGGAGAACGCGCTGCACTCGATGCGGCCGCGGCCGTCCTCCAGTTGCACGAACACCTGGCTGTCGCCCTTGCGGCGCACGCCGACCACCTGGCCGGCGAGGATCGCGCTGACCTCCGGGCGCC
>NZ_AQOI01000237.1:0-10876 GCF_000364665.1 Xanthomonas sp. SHU 199 | reverse complement strand
TTCTCGCCGTCGCCGCCGCCACTGCGGCCGCCGCCGGATTGCGCGCAGATCTTCTCCAGCGCGCTCAGGTCGCAGCCGACCAGTTCGCGCACTTCGTCGCGGTACGGATCGAACGGATGGCCGCTGAGGTAGAAGCCCAGCGTTTCGCGCTCGCCGGCCAGCAACTGGCCCAGCGGCCATTCCTTGCTCTCCGGCAGGTCCAGGCGCAGCGCCGGGGCGCTGGTATCGGTGCCGCCGAACAGCGAGTTCTGCCCGGAGGCGCGCTCGCGCGCCATCTGCTCGGTTGCCTTCATCACCTCCGGCAGCTGCAGCATCAGCGTGGCGCGGTTGGCGCCCAGCCCGTCCATCGCGCCGGCGTTGATCATCGCCTCGAGGGTGCGCTTGTTGAGCTTCGCCGACTCCACGCGGGTGCAGAAGTCCAGCAGCGAGGCGTACTCGCCGCCACGCTCGCGCTCGGCCACGATCGCCTCGCAGGCGCCGCGGCCCACGCCTTTGATCGCGCCCAGGCCGTACTGGATGGTGTCCGGCGTGGCCGCCTCGAACATGTAGGCCGAGGCGTTGATGCGCGGCGGCAGCACGGTCAGGCCGAGGTTGCGCACCTCGTCGAGGAAGCCGACCACCTTGTCGGTGTTGTCCATGTCCGAGGACAGCGTGGCCGCCATGAACTCGGCCGGGTAGTGGCGTTTCAGCCACGCGGTCTGGTAGCTGACCAGCGCGTAGGCGGCGGCGTGCGACTTGTTGAAGCCGTAGCCGGCGAACTTCTCCATCAGGTCGAAGATTTCGTCGGCCTTGGCCTCGCCGACGCCGCCCTTGGCCGCACCCTCGCGGAAGATCTCGCGGTGCTTGGCCATTTCCGCCGGCACCTTCTTGCCCATCGCGCGGCGCAGCAGGTCGGCGCCGCCCAGCGAGTAGCCGCCGACGATCTGCGCCATCTGCATCACCTGCTCCTGGTACACCATGATGCCGTAGGTGTCCTTCAGGATCGCTTCGGTGCGCGGATCGGGATAGACGATCTCCTCCTGCCCGTGCTTGCGCGCGTTGAACGAGGGGATCAGGTCCATCGGGCCGGGGCGGTACAGCGAGACCAGCGCGATGAGGTCCTCGAAGCGGTCGGGGCGGGCGTCCTTCAGCAGCCGGCGCATGCCCGAGGATTCGAACTGGAACACCGCACCGGTGTTGCCCGAGGCGAAGATGCCCTTGTAGGTCGGCGCGTCGTCGAGCGGGATCGCGGCGATCTCCACCGGCGGGATGCCGGCGCGCGCGTGGCGCACGTTGATCGCCTTCACCGCCCAGTCGATGATGGTCAGGGTGCGCAGGCCGAGGAAGTCGAACTTGACCAGGCCGACCTGCTCGACATCGTCCTTGTCGAACTGGGTGACCGGGTTCTTGCCGAAATTGTCGACGTCGTGTTCGGCGAACAGCGGGCAGAAGTCGGACAGCGGCGTCGGCGCGATCACCACGCCGCCGGCGTGCTTGCCGGCGTTGCGGGTCAGGTCCTCGAGCTGCCTCGCCAGGTCCATCAGGTCGCGGACGTCGTCCTCGGCCTGGTAGCGCTGGATCAGCTCCGGCGAGGCCATCTCGCTGTCCTTGCCTTCGCCCATCGCATCCTTCAGCGTGATGCCGAGGATGTTGGGGATCAGCTTGGCGACGCCGTCGACCAGGCCGTACGGGAAGCCGAGCACGCGGCCGCAGTCGCGCACCACCGCCTTGGCCGCCATGGTGCCGTAGGTGATGATCTGGCTGACCCGGTCGCGGCCGTACTTGCGCGCCACGTAGTCGATCACCTCGTCGCGGCGATCCATGCAGAAGTCGATGTCGAAGTCGGGCATCGACACGCGTTCCGGGTTGAGGAAGCGCTCGAACAGCAGGTTGTACGGCAGCGGATCCAGGTCGGTGATCTGCAGCGCCCACGCCACCAGCGAGCCGGCGCCGGAACCGCGGCCCGGGCCGATCGGGATGCCCTGGTTCTTGCCCCACTGGATGAAGTCGGCCACGATCAGGAAGTAGCCGGGGAAACCCATCTTGATGATGGTGTCCAGCTCGAACTCGAGCCGGTCCACGTAGTCCTGGCGGGTCTTGCCGGGCGCCAGCGGGTTCTTCTCCAGGCGCGCGGCCAGGCCGTCGCGCGACTGGCTGCGGATCCAGCTGTCCAGCGTCTCGTCGTCTGGCACCGGGTAGGCGGGCAGGAAGTAGGTGCCCAGCTGCATCTCGATGTTGCAGCGTTGCGCCAGCGCCAGGGTGTTGTCGATGGCGTCGGGGATGTCGGCGAACAGCGCGGCCATTTCCTCGGCCGACTTCAGGTACTGCTGGTCGCTGTAGTCGCGCGGTCGCTTGGGATCGTCGAGCACGCGGCCGGAGGAGATGCACACGCGCGCCTCGTGCGCGGCGAAGTCGCTGGCGTACAGGAAGCGCACGTCGTTGCTTGCGATCACCGGCAGGCCGCGGGTGCCGGCGGCGTGCAGGGCGAACTGGTTGAACGCCTGCTCGCCGTCGCGGCCGGTGCGGGTCAGTTCCAGGTGCAGGCCGTCGCCGAAGATGCGCTGCCAGTCGGCCAGTTGCTGCTCGGCCAGATCGTGGCGGCCTTCGCTGGCCAGGCGCCCGGCCAGGCTCTCGCGGCCGGCCAGCGCGAACAGGTTGTCGCTGCCGGTCTGCAGCCATTCCGGGCGCAGCGCCACGCCGCCTTCGCTGCGGTGGCCTTCCAGCCAGGCGCGGGTCAGCAGCCGCGACAGGCTCAGGTAACCGTCGCGATTGCGGCACAGCACGGTCAGCCGCCACGGCGCCTGGGTGCCGTCGGCGATCAGCAGGTCGGCGCCGGCGATCGGCTTGATGCCCACGCCCTCGGCGGCCTTGTAGAACTTGACCAGCGCGAACAGGTTGTTGAGGTCGGTGACCGCCAGCGCGGGCAGGTCCAGTTCCACCGCGCGGCTGAGCAGGTTGGCCTGCTTGGCTTTCTTCGGGTCAGCCTGATCCGGTTTCTCGGGCACACGGATGGTCGAATCCGCCAGCGAGAACTCGGTGTGGATGTGCAGATGGGCGAAGCGGGAAGTGGACATGCGGAACCAGAGCGATGCCCGGGCAGGGTAGCGGCGGGGGGCGAGCCGGGCAAGGCTTGACAGCGAGGGGCGGGGATTCAGGAGTGGGGATTGGGGATTCGTTTGCGGTCTCATTGCGCGTTGAGTGCGCGCGATGCCGGCCCGACCCAGTCGAACGTCCTACGCGAGCTGCAGCGACTCCAGCGAATCCCCAATCTCCACGGCCGGCTCCCGGCCCGCCAGGGCCATCCTGACGGGCGCGAAGCTGCGCCGGTGGTGGATGCAGGGACCGTGCGCGGCCAGTGCGGCCAGGTGCGCCGGGGTGGCGTAGCCCTTGTGCAGGTCGAAACCGTAGTGCGGGTGTTCGTCGTGCAGGCGCTGCATGATCCGGTCGCGGGTGACCTTGGCGACGATCGAGGCGGCCATGATCGCGCGGTCGCGGGCATCGCCGCCGACCAGCGCCTCGGCGGCGCAGGGCAGACCCTTGGGCACGCGGTTGCCGTCGATGCGGGCGAAGCCGGCCACGTGTGCCACGCCCTCGACCGCGCGGCGCATGCCCAGCATGGTCGCCTGGTAGATGTTCAGCCGGTCGATCTCCTCGGCCTCGATCAGCACCACCTGCCAGGCCAGCGCGCGCTCGACGATGCGCGCATACAGCGTCTCGCGGCGCGCCGCGGTCAGCTGCTTGGAATCGTCCAGCCCGTTGATGCGGGTGCGCGCCGGATCGAACACCACCGCCGCCACCGCCACCGGCCCGGCCAGGGGACCGCGGCCGGCTTCGTCGACGCCGGCATAGAGCCGGGAATCGGGAGTGGGGAATGGGGAATGGGACAAAAGCGACTGCTGCGGCGACGGCGGGGGAAGGGAGCGCTTCATGCCGTTGCTCCTGTCGATTCCCGATTCCCGATTCCCGATTCCCGGCCCTCCAGCAATTCGAGCACCGCATCGGCCGCGCGCGCCGAGGCGTCCTGGCGCAGCAGCAGGTGCAGGCGTTCGTATTCGGGCTGCAGCGCCGCCACCGCCTGCGGGTTGCGCAGCCAGTGCAGCAGCGCGGCGGCCAGGGCGTCGGGGGTGCAGGCGTCCTGCATCAGTTCCGGCGCCAGGTCGTGGCCGGCGAGGATGTTGGGCAGGGCGTAGCGGTCGACCTTCAGCAGGCCCAGCGCCTTGACGATGCGGTAGGTGAGCGGGGCGACCTTGTAGCCGACCACCATCGGCCGCTTCACGAGCATGGCTTCCAGGGTCGCGGTGCCGGAGGCCAGCAGCACCGCATCGGCGGCGAGCAGCGTGGTGCGGGCGTGGCCGTCCAGCACCCGGGTGGCGGCCGCCGGCAAGGCCGAGCGCGCGAGTTGTTCTTCGATCAGCGCCTTGCACGCGGCATTGGCGGCCGGCACCAGCACGCGCGCGTCCGGCAGCTGCTGCAGCACCTGCGCGGCGGCGGCGAAGAAGGTGTCGCCGAGCTTGCCGATCTCGCCCAGGCGGCTGCCCGGCAGCACCGCCAGCACCGGCACGTCGGCGGCCACGCCCAGGGACGCACGCGCCGCGCCGCGGTCTTCGTGCAGCGCGATCGCATCGGCCATGGGGTGGCCGACGAAGCGCGCGTCCACGCCGTGCCTGGCGTAGATCGGCGGCTCCATCGGGAACAGGCACAGCACCCGGTCGGCGCTGGCGCCGATCTTGGCCGCGCGCTGCTCGCGCCAGGCCCATACCGATGGACTGACGTAATGCACGGTGCGCAGCCCGCGCTGCTTCAGCCAGCGCTCCACGCCCAGGTTGAAGTCGGGCGCGTCGATGCCGACGAACATGTCCGGGCGCCAGGCCAGCAGCCGCTCGCGCAGCGCGCGGCGCAGCTTCAGCAGGCGCGGCAGGTGCCGCAGCACCTCCAGCAGACCCATCACCGCCAGCTCGCTGGCGTCGAACCAGGTCTGGCACCCGGCCTGGCGCATCGCCTCGCCCCCGACCCCGGCGAACTCCGCGTCGGGATAGCGCGCGCGCAACGCCTCGATCAGCCCCGCACCCAGTAGGTCGCCGGAGGCTTCGCCGGCGACCAGGGCGATGCGCAGCTTCGCTGCGCGGGGAATGGGGAATGGGGAATGGGGAATGGTTGAAGCAACAGCAGGGCCGGGGCCGGGCGGGCGACCGCTCTTCCCATTCCCCATTCCCCATTCCCCATTCCCGGCCGTCATCGCAACAACGGCCGCTCGCTGGATTCGATGAACTCCAGCATCGCGCGCACGTCCTCGCTGCCTTCGGCCAGCACCGCCAACTGGTGCTTGGCCTCGGCCAGCGGCAGGCCGGCCACGTACAGCGCGCGGTACGCACGCTTGATCGCGGCCACGCGCTCGGGATCGAAGCCGCGGCGCTTCAGGCCTTCGCTGTTGATGCCGCGCGGGCGGCCCAGGGAATTGCCGCCGACCATGGTGAACGGCGGCACGTCGCCGTTGATCAGCGCGCCCATGCCGAGGAAGGCGTGATCGCCGATGCGGCAGAACTGGTGTGCGCCGGCGAAGCCGCTGATGATCACGTGGTCACCCACTTCCACGTGCCCGGCCAGGGTGGTGTTGTTGGAGAACACGCAATGGTTGCCGACGATGCAGTCGTGGGCGACGTGGGTGTAGGCGAGGAACCAGTTGTCGCTGCCCACGCGGGTGATGCCGCCGCCGCTGCCGGTACCGCGGCTGACGGTGACGAACTCGCGGATCACGTTGCGGTCGCCGATCACCAGTTCGGTGCGTTCGCCGGCGAACTTCTTGTCCTGCGGGTCGCCGCCGAGCGCGACGTGGCCGACCAGGCGGTTGTCGCGGCCGAGCCGGGTCGGGCCGACGATGCTGCAATGCGAGCCGATCTCGCAGCCTTCGCCGATCTCCACCTCGGCGCCGATCACGGTGAAGGCGCCGACGCGCACGTCGGCGGCGAGTTTCGCGCCGGGATCGATGATCGCGGAGGGGTGAATCAGGGGAGCGTTGGCGCTCATCGCAGGTCTCCTGCCAGGGTCATTCGCGGGTGCCGGCGCACAGCACTTCGGCGCAGGCCACGACCTTGCCGTTGACCTTGGCCTCGCCGTAGTACACCGCCATGTTGCGGATCACCCGCTTGATTTCCACGTGCAGCTCCAGCACGTCGCCGGGCACCACCTGGCTGTTGAAGCGGGCGTTGTCGACCTTGACCATGTAGAACAGCTTGGACTGCGCGTCGCGGCCCATCGCCAGCTGGGTCAGGATGCCGCCGGCCTGCGCCAGCGCCTCGATGATCAGCACGCCGGGCATGATCGGCTGGCCCGGGAAATGGCCCTGGAAGTACGGCTCGTTGATGCTGACGTTCTTGTGCGCGACGATCCGGCGGTTCTCGAAATCCAGCGAGACCACCTTGTCCACCAGCAGGAACGGGTAGCGGTGCGGGAGCAGTGCGCGGATCTGGTTGATGTCCGGCAGGGTGGCGTCCGGCAGGGGCTGATCGTGGCTCATTCCTTCTCCTTGCTGACAGACAGGATGCGACGGGCCAGGGCATCGAGCTGTTTGAAGCGCGCGGCGTTCTTGCGCCACGTGCGGTTGTCGGTCAATGGGGTGCCGGACGAGTACTCGCCCGGCTCGTGGATGGAGTTGCGCACGACCGACTTCCCGGTGACCACGACCTTGTCGCAGATCTCCAGGTGGCCGACCACGCCGACCGCGCCGCCGAGCATCACGTAGCGGCCGATCTTGGCGCTGCCGGCGATGCCGGTGCAGCCGGCGATGGCGCTGTGCGCGCCGATGTGCACGTTGTGCGCGACCTGCACCAAGTTGTCCAGGCGCACGTCTTCTTCGAGGGTGGTGTCTTCCAGCGCGCCGCGGTCCACGCAGGTGTTGGCGCCGATCTCGCAATCGTCGCCGATGCGGACGCCGCCGAGCTGCGGCACCTTGATCCAGCGGCCGGCGTCCATCGCCAGACCGAACCCATCGGCGCCGAGCACCGCACCGGGATGCACGCGCACGCGCTGGCCCAGACGCACCCGGGTGACCAGGGTGACGCGGGCGATCAGTTCGCTGCCGGCGCCGACCTGGCAGTCTTCGCCGATCACGCAGCCGGGGCCGATCACGCAGCCCTCGCCGATGACGCTGCGCGCGCCGATGCTGACGAACGCGCCGATGTGCGCGCCGGGCGCGACCTGCGCGCTGGGATCGATACTGGCGCTGGGATGGATGCCGGGCGGTCGCAGCGGGGCCACGTCGAACAGCGCGGCGATCTTGGCGAAGGCGACGTACGGATCGCGCGCGATCAGTGCGGTCCCCGGCGCCGCCTCGGCGTCGTCGGCACGCAGCACCACGATCGCCGCCGTGCTGTCGGCCAGTTGCGCCCGATAGCGGGGATTGGCCAGGAAGCTGAGCTGTCCCGGGCCGGCCTGCGCCAGCGTGGCCACGCCGCGCACCGCGACGCTTCCGTCGCCATGCACCTGCAGGCCGAAACGCTCGGCGATCTCGTCAGCGGTATAGGTCGAAGTATTCACCGGGAGATTCTACCGTGTGCCACCAGCACGGTCATACGTACGGCCGCGTAGGGCGAGCGCGCCGCTCTCGCAACGCTATCCCAGACAGGTCGCGATCAATTGACTGGAGCAAAGCCCCCTTTGGTAAAGGGGGCGCGCCGAAGGCGCGGGGATTCGGAGAGTGATGAGCCGGGGCCCGCGATTCGCAACGCGAATCGTGGGGCGTCAGCGCGAATGCGGTGACGCGCTCGGGGCGCGCCGACAGGCGCGGGGATTAGGCAAGCCAAGCCCCAGCAGGTTTTCGCGCAGCGAAAACCTGGCTGCCAGGGCGCAGCCCTGGCAGCGGGTGGGCAGTTCTTTTAGAACTGTCCACCAAAGGTGAACTGCAGGCGCTCGATCTCGTCGTTGTCTTCCTTCTTCAACGGAATCGCATAGCTGATCGAGATCGGGCCGACCGGGGCCCGCCACAGCAGGGCGATACCGGTGGAGGCGCGCAACTGGTTGGACTTGAAGTTGTCCACGCCATTGAACACGTTGCCGACGTCCACGAACGCCGAAATGCGCGCCGACGGGCTGTCGAACAGCTTCGGGAAGTACATTTCCGCCGAGCCCACGGTCTTGAACGAGCCGCCCAGCGGCTGGCCGCGGCGGTACGAGGCGGTGGCCTCCGAGCGCGGGCCGAGGGTGTTGTCCTCGAAGCCGCGGACCGAGTTGGTGCCGCCGGCGTAGAAGTTCTCGTAGAACGGCAGGCCCGAGGCGGTGACGCTGCGGATCAGGTTGGAGCCGTTGCAGGCCTGCGGGTTGTAGGTCGTCGTGCCTTGCGCATCGCTGGTGTAGGTGCCGCAGATGTCGCGCGACACGTCGCTGCCGTAGCTGTCGCCGTAGCCGAACTCCGCGCGGGTGTTGAGCACCAGCGCCGGCGAGATCGGCCAGTACTTGGAGATCTGGTAGTTGAGCTTCCAGTACTCCACGGTCGAACCGGGCAGGGTGGCTTCCAGGCCCACACGCTGGTACATGCCGCGGGTGGGCATGAAGTAGTCGTTGCGGGTGTCGCGCGCCCAGCCGAGCTCGCTGCGCCAGGCGTGGAAGGTCTTGGTCCCGATCGCGTCGATGTAGTTGATGATCGCCTGCGGGGTGAAGCCCGGATAGGTGGTGATCTGGTTGCTGTCCACGCCGAACATCAGCGAGACGCTGTCGGTCTCGGTGATCGGCACGCCGAAGATCACCTGCGCCGCGCCGTTGGTGCTGTTGTACTGCGCGGTGCCGAAGTCGGAGTAGTCCAGCTTGCGCCACGACAGGTTGTAGCCCAGCGACACGCCGTCGTCGGTGAAGAACGGGTTGGTGTAGGAGAACGCGTAGCGCTCCTGGTAGCTGCTGCGCGAGGCGTCCACCGCGACGCGGTTGCCGCCGCCGAGGAAGTTGTTCTGCGACAGCTGCACCGAGGTGGTGACGCCGTAGGTCTGCGAATAGCCCAGGCCGAAGGTGAAGCTGCCCGAGGTGGTCTCCTTGACGTTGTAGACCACGTCGACCTTGTCGTTGCTGCCCGGCACCGGCGGCGTTTCCACGTCCACCGACTCGAAATAACCCAGGCGCTGCAGGCGGATCTTGGAGCGGTCGATCGCCGCCTGCGAGTACCAGGTGTCCTCGAACTGGCGCATTTCGCGGCGCAGCACTTCGTCGGAGGTGCGGGTGTTGCCGCGGAACACGATGCGCCGCACCGACACGCGCGGGCCCGGCGTCACCTGCAGGTTCACCGCCACCGTGCGCTTCTCGCGGTCGGTGGTCGGGATCGGCGTGACCTTGGCGAAGGCGTAGCCGATGTTGCTCAGGGTGTTGGTGATGGCGTCGGAGCTGTATTCCAGCAGCGCGCGCGAGAAGGTGTCGCCGGCCTTGGGGATCACCAGCTTCTCGATCTCTTCCTGCGGCAGGATGGTGTCGCCGGTGACCTTGATGTCGGAAATCTTGTACTGCTCGCCCTCGGTGATGCCGGCGGTCAGGTACATGTCGCGCTTGTCGGGGCTGATCGCCACCTGGGTGGAGTCGACGCTGAAGTCGACGTAGCCGCGGTCCAGGTACCAGGAGTTGAGCTTCTCCAGGTCGCCGGACAGCTTTTCCTTGGAGTACTGGTCGTCGCGGCGGTACCAGGACAGCCAGTTGTGCTCGCGCGACTCCCAGTTCTCCAGGATGTCCTTGTTGAGGAATTTCTCGGTGCCGATCAGGTTGACGTGGCGGATCTTGGCCGCCTTGCCTTCCTTGATCGCGATGGCCACGTCGACGCGGTTGCGGTCCAGCGGGCTCACCGTCGGGGTGATCTCGACGTTGTACTTGCCGCGGTTGTTGTACTGGCGGGTCAGCTCCTGGGTCACCCGGTCCAGGCTCAGCCGGTCGAAGGTGCCGCCTTCGCTGAGGCCGATGTCGGACAGGCCCTTGAGCAGTTCCTCGCTCTTGATGTCCTTGTTGCCGGTGACGGTCAGCTTGTTGATCGCCGGGCGCTCCTTGACCGTGACCACCAGGATGTTGCCCTGGCGGTCGACGCGCACGTCCTCGAAGAAGCCGGTGCGGTACAGGGCACGGATCGCCTCGGCGACCTTGGCCTCGTCCACGGTGTCGCCGCGTTCCACCGGCAGGTAGGTGAACACGGTGCCGGACGAAATGCGTTGCAGCCCGTCGACGCGGATGTCGCTGGCGGTGAAGGGCTCCGCTACCTGGGCCAGGGCCGGCAGGCTGAGGCTGGCGGCGAGGGCGAGGGCAAGCAGGCGGCGAGTGGGAAATCTCGTCATGTCACGTCCGGTAGAGGTCGATATCGTTGTTGCATGGGCGCCGGCGCAAGACGACAGCGGGTCGAGTGGATCGGCGCGGGTCATCGCAGGGCCTGGCCGAAGAGGTCGTTGTAGAACGCCAACCCCATCAGTCCTGCCAGCAACGTCAGGCCCACGAATTGCCCCGCCGCCATGGCGCGCTCGCTCAGCGGGCTGCCCTTGACCAACTCGATAAGGTAATACAGCAAGTGCCCGCCGTCCAAGATCGGGATCGGCAGCAGGTTCATGATCGCCAGGCTCAGCGACAGCAGCGCCAGGAAATTCAGGAACCAGTCCGGGCCCTGCTTGGCCGAGACGTTGGCGACCTTGGCGATGGTGATCGGGCCGGACACGTTCTTCAGCGAGGCCTCGCCGGTCAGCATGCGGCGCAGGATGCCGAGCGTGTCGCCGGCCAGCCGGCCGGTCTCGCGGAAGGCGACCGGGATCGCCGCCAGCGGGCCGTAGCGCAGGGTGGCGTCGTAGGCCGGGCGGCGCTGCTCGCCGATGGCCACGCCCAGCGTCCAGCGCGGCGCGCCGGGGCCGGCGGCCTGCTTGAGATGGACGTCCAGGGCCAGGCGCTCGCCGTT
>NZ_AQOI01000236.1:0-889 GCF_000364665.1 Xanthomonas sp. SHU 199 | reverse complement strand
CTGAATTAAGCCGCGCCGCGAAGCGGCGTCGGCTTGGATGAAGAGTTAGACGGTGGTGCCAGGAGATGGTGAAGCATGGACCGTGCTCCCCAGCACTGCCGCCGAGCGCCGAGCATGCCACATATTGCGGTCTTGGGGCTTGCCCGAGGCGCTGACCGCTGGATGTGAGCGAGCCCGAAGGCAATGAGCGCAGCGGAGCAATGAAGACGGACGACGAAGCAGCGAGCGATCCGATGGCGGGAAACGTAAGGACTGCATACCGGAGCCGACCGCTGAAGCGCCAGCGCTGTTGCCGAAGACGGAAGCCGCGCCGCACCTGCAGCACTACCGCCTAACGCTTGAATTAAGCCGACCCGCGAAGCGGGTTCGGCTTGAATGAATTGTTAGCCCGCAGGCTTGTGTAGCTGGGTAGGCCAAGCACCTTGACCATTGCCACCCTTGAAGAAGACACGACCATTGGGCTGGATGGAGGAAATTACAAACTCCTGCTCGAAAGAGCGTAAATATCCATCATGCTCGAATCGAGTGAGGCGAATAACGCGATCTCCAGGCTTCAGGTTGAGCGCAACAATTGCATCTTGGTTCTTGGCGAAAAGAGCCTCACCAATCTTGGCGCTAGCGACACGCTTTGAATCGGTGGAAACGTCTTGCCCAAGCGATGATGCGAAAGCGCGTTGACGATCGCTGGATGGCTCAGCGGGTTCGTGCCCGATTGCGGCTGCCACACGGTCCAGCAATCGGGCTGCAGCCACGTCAAACGTGTCAAGAGCAACATCGATGCCTAGCGAGGCCGCGAGATGTATCTGCTCTTCTGATGGTGGAGATGCGGTCATTTTTTCCTGCGGGCCAACACCTGAGTTAAGCCGCGCCGCAAAGCGGCGTCGGCTTG
>NZ_AQOI01000235.1:0-1077 GCF_000364665.1 Xanthomonas sp. SHU 199 | reverse complement strand
CCCGAATTCCACTGAACAACGTGGTGGGTTTACACAACTAGGTGCCACGCGGCTTGGCGCGATGGCTGGCGGTGGCGGTCCAGGGGTCGTCCGGCCACGGGTGGCGCGGATAGCGGCCTTTCATCTCCTTCTTCACTTCCGGGTAGGTGCTGGACCAGAAGTTGCGCAGGTCCTGGGTGACCTGCAGCGGCCTTCCGCCGGGGGAGAGCAGGTGCAGCAGCAGCGGCACGCGGCCGTCGGCGATGCGCGGGGTGTCGGCCAGGCCGAACAGCTCCTGCAGCTTGACCGCCAGCACCGGCGGCTGCGGCTGCCCGGCATGGTCCAGGCTGTAGTCGATGCGCCGTTCCATGCCCGAGGGCACCGCGATGCGCACCGGGGCATGGCGGTCGATGGCCTGGCGGCGGTCCCACGGCAGCCGCGCCTTCAGCGCCTCGCCCAGCTCGTCCTCGCTCAGCGCATCGAGCCGGGTCTTGCCGGCGAAGGCCGGGCGCAGCCAGTCGTCGAGGCTGGCCAGTAGCGCGGTATCGCCCAGGTCCGGCAGCTCCAGTTCCGGCATCCACTGGCGCAGTCCCGCCACCCGTGCGCGCCATTGCGACAGGTTCTCGCTCCAGGGCAGCGCCTGCAGCCCCAATTCGCGCACCGCGTCGGTCAGCGCCGCGGCTGCCTGCGCCGGCTCGACCCGGCCGGCGGGGCGGCTGTCGAGCACGATGCGGTCGAAACGAGTTTCGCGCAGCGCCGTGAGCGCGCGCCGTTCCGGGTCCCAACGCACCACGTCCTCCTGTGCGAAGCGCTGCGGAAACTGCGCGCGCAGGTAGCGCTCGTCCACCGGCGCGGCGCGCAGCAGCAACGCGTCCTTGGCCTCGTGGCGCAGCTCGGTGGCGACCAGCCAGGGCTCGCCGCGCAGGTCGCTGTTGTCGAACAAGCGCACGCTGCGGCCATTGGCCAGCTGGTAGCGCAGCGGATCGCTGGGGTGACGCGTGCCGATGCGGTCGGGAAAGGCGTGCGCCAGCAGATCGCCGAGTTCGTGGGCCTCCACGCTGTCCGGCGCGGCGGCGTCGCTGCGCAGGCGCCGCCGCC
>NZ_AQOI01000234.1:0-7483 GCF_000364665.1 Xanthomonas sp. SHU 199 | reverse complement strand
TGGCTCCAGGTCGTGGCAGGTTGTTCGAGGTGCCCTTCAGTCGCGACGCGCGGCGCCCACCAACGCACGACATTGCGCAACGCGCCGGAACCGACATCCATCCCACCCTGCACGTGCCAGCCCCTGCGACACCTGCGCTGCCACTTCCCACCTGCCGCGTCCCACTCCTCGCCCGCACGTCTTACGATAGGCATCTTTGCCGAGGACTTGCCCATGCCTTCCTTCGATATCGTGTCCGAAGTCGACAAGCACGAACTGACCAATGCCGTCGACCAGGCCAACCGCGAGCTGTCGACACGCTTCGACTTCAAGGGCGTCGACGCCAAGTTCGCGCTCGACGACCAGGTCATCACGCAATCGGCGCCCAGCGATTTCCAGGTCAAGCAGATGACCGACATCCTGCGCGCGCGCCTGCTGGCCCGCGGCATCGACGTGCGCTGCCTGGAATTCGGCGACCTGGAGACCAACCTCGCCGGCGCGCGGCAGAAGATCACCGTCAAGCAGGGCATCGAACAGAAGCTGGGCAAGAAGATCGTGGCCACGCTCAAGGAAGCCAAGCTCAAGGTGGAAGCGCAGATCAACGGCGATAAGCTGCGGGTCAGCGGCAAGAAGCGCGACGACCTGCAGGATGCGATCGCGCTGCTGAAGAAGAGCGATTTCGAGCTGCCGCTGCAGTTCGACAATTTCCGCGACTGAAGCCGCCGCGCAAACGCCTCGCGCGTCATCGCCATGCCGGTGCGAGGGTGCAGGACGACCACCGCGTGGCGATGGTCGTTCTGCAGTCGACCGCGCGATATCGTCGCCACGATGCGTGAGTGCACACGGCTGCGCATCGCCTCGCCTTGCAGGGCGGCACGGCAGACAGGCGATACGCCCATGTCGCGACCTGCGCATGCCGTCCGGCCTGCGCAAGCAGGCATGCCGGCATGACCAAGCGAGCGCATCCCGGCCATTGCAGCCCATGCGAAAGCGACGCACTCCGCATCGGAACGAGACGACACCACGCAACGGCACTCCCGCCTCCGCGCCGGGACGCGGACGCCTAGCGCCGCAATTTCTTGCTAGGCACCCGCGGTGACGCCCGCGGCCAGCATCCTCCGCCCCTGCGCCACTTCGGCTTCCAGGTCGTGCGTCCAGATCCAGTCGAAGCGCTGCGCCAGCGTCTGCGCCAGCCGCGTATCGTCGGCGCCGGCCTGCGGATCGCGCAGTTCGTACAGCTCGCCGGCCTCGCGCGAGGTGCGCTGCACGCGGCAGGCGCGCGGCAGGCGCAGGCGCTCGTAGACCTGCAGCAGGGCCGGCAGATCGCCGCGCGTCAGGCCAGGCGTGGCCAGCAGTTGCGCCAGCAGATAGGCATCCTCCAGGCCCTGCCCGGCGCCGGCGCCCTGGTGCGGCAGCATCGCGTGCGCGGCATCGCCGATCAGCGCCAGCCGCCCATGCACATAGCCGGGCAGCTCGGCCAGATCGTGCAGCGCCCAGTGCGTGGGCGTGTCGATGCACTCCAGCAGCGTACGCGCCGCCTCGCCCCAGTGCGCGAACGCCTCCAGCATCTCGCGGCGGCTGGCCTCGCGTACCCAGGCCTGGCCAGCGCGCCATTGCGGCGCCGGCTCGCTGCGGTCGGAGACGAAGGCGACCACGTTGATCAGCCTTCCCTGCTTCACCGGGAAGGTCAGGATGTGCGCGTCCAGGCCCAGCAACATCTGCGGCACGTCGACCAGGTGCGCGTCCACGCCGCGGGCGGCGAAAGCGGCACGTAGCCGCGCGGCGTCGATCAGGCCGCGATAGGCGCAGGTGCCGGTGAAACGCGGTTCGGCCGGTGCATGGCCGAGCGCACGCAGCACTTCGCCGCGCATGGCGGACTTGATGCCGTCGGCGGCGATCAGCACGTCGCCTTCGTACTGGCTGCCGTCGGCGAAGCGCACGCGCGCCACGTCGGCGTCCTGCTCCACGTCGACTGCGCGTTTGCCGAACCTGGCCAGCCCGAACGGCAGGCGGGTAGCCAACGCATCGAGGAAGTCGGCGCGGTGCACCGACGACTGGCCGACGCCGGGCGCCAGGGTCTGGCCCAGCAGCCGCGCGTCCTCGCCGCGGCGCCATTCGAACCAGACGTCCTGCCATGGGGCGGGGGTGCGGTCGGCGAGTTCGGCATAGGGCTCGCCCATGCCCAGGCCGGCCAGCGCGCGTACCGCATTGGGGCCGAACGAGACGCCGGCGCCGATTTCGCCGAAGGCCGGCGCCGATTCGAACAGTTGCACGTCGAGATGGCGGTGCCGGCACAGGCCCAGGGCCAGACCGACGCCGGCGATGCCGCCGCCGACGATGCCGATGCGCAGGGGGGATGCAGGATTCATCTGGAGTCTCCGGTGGGGAATGTCAGTCGCGGCCAGCCAGCAGGATTTTCTCGGCCAGCAGCGCAGGCGCGCTGAAACACACTTCGTGGCTGCCCGGCAGGCTGACCAGACGGTAGCCGCCCAGGCGCGCGCTCAGCCGCGGATGCCAGCCGTACTCGCCCGGCGGCAATGCCACATCGTCGGTGGCATAGAGCCAGCTGCGCGGGATCTGCAGCTCGTGGAAACACTTGAGCGGTACCGCGTCGAAATGGCTGCGCGCGGGGGTCGGACTCAACTGCGCGTACGCCTGCTGCGCCTGCGCCAGATCGGCGTCGCCGATGAAGCCGTCGCGCCAGATCGGAAACGGCAGCATGATGCCGCCGTCGGCATCGACCGCGTTCTTCCACAGCGCCTGGTAATGCGGCGGCAACAGGTCGAACAGCGCCTCGCCGTCGCGCAGCACGAAGGCGTTGTGGAAGATCAGCCGCTTGCAGCGCTCCGGCTCCTCCTCGGCCAGGCGTTGCACGATGCTGCCGCCCCAGCTGTGGCCGAGCACGACCAGGTCGCGCAGGTCGTGGCGGCGCAAGTAGTCCACCACCGAGGCCACGCAGTCGGCGTGCGAGACGCGTTTGTCGGCGCCGGGGCCATGCCCGGCGATGGTCGGCGCGTGTACCTGCACGCCGCGCGCGCGCAGATGGGCGGCGACGCCGTCCCAGGCGTGGCCGTCGTGCCAGGAACCGTGCAGCAACAGATAGGTTTGCATGGGGTCGTCTCCGTGTGGCTCAGCGGAAGGTCCAGCCGAGGCCGAAAGTGAGATAGGTGAGGTCGCGGGTCCCGGCCTGCACGCCGCCGCTGGCGACCGAGCCACCCGGCGCATGGGTCACGCTGCCGGTCAGCGACAGCTGCGGCGACAGGCGCCAGGTCGCGCCCAGCGCGTAGTGGCTGTACTGCGCCAGCGGCGCCAGCACGGCCAACTGCGCCTGGCTGTCGGGGATCAGGCGGCTGCCGCGGGAATAGCCGGCCCGCAGCGACCAGGCATCGTTGAGGCGGTAGTCGGCCCCCAGGCGGAACACGCGCTGGCTACGCCAGCCGAAGCCCGGACCGTTCGGATCGCCGAACGCGCCGCCCTCATCGACGCGATTGCCGTAGGAGCGCTCGCCGGCCCAGTCGATCCACAGCCAGTCGGCCGCCACGGTCAGCGCATCGCTGGCCTGCCAGGCCAGACCGACACCGGCCTGCTGCGGCATGTTCAGACGGCCTTCCGGCAGCAGCGCACGGTAGCGCTGCATCTGGCCGAAGCGGATGCGGCTGGACCAGGTGACGCCGGCGCTCAGGCGCGGCGCGAGCTGGCCGTACCAGCCCACGGCGACACCGTACCCGTAGGCCGCATCGGCCCCGGCCGACTGGAAGCCGACCCCCTCCAGGCCGGCGACGTGCAAGCGCTGGTAGGCCAGCCGCGGCGAGATGCCCAGGTACTGGTGCTCGCCCACGCGCCAGGCCAGGGTCGGCGCGAACACCACCTGCTGCAGCTTGGACAGGGTGTTGTGGCTGCCATACACCGGAGCGCCGTAGTCCAGCGCGACGCCGTGGCCGAACACCGACACCCCCAGGCTCAGGTCGTCGTTGAGTTGATGGTTGTAGCCGGCGGTGGGCACCGGAACCAGCGCATCGTCGCCGTAGCGGTTGGGGCCGACCTGCGCGCGCACCGGCGCCGCGATCAAGGTGAGGTCGGCGTCCATGCGGTCGCCGACCGCGCCCATGCCGGCCGGGTTGTTGGCGGACGCCGCCGCGTCCAGCGGCAACGCGATCGAGGTGCCGGCCAGGCCCTGGGTCTGCGCGCCGTAGCCGGGCAGGGCCACGCCGTTGTTGGCGGCTGCGCCGCCGGACACCGCCGCCATGGTCCACAGCAGCGTGGTCCACGGCCGTGCGCGGTGCTGGTGCTTCTTGCGACGCGATGAATGGTGCAACTGTTGCATGATCGAGCCCTCCCTCCGAGCCGATGCGTGGGTGCGGCCGCCGACCGGCGGCACGCGGGGTCCGCACTGCCGTCGTGACGACCGGCAGCGCGGGATGTTGGAAACGGCACTCATCCTTTGTGCACGCGTCGGCCGACACGGCGACGCGGTACGACGCGAACGCAAGACCGTGCGCGCGACCGGTACGGACGCTCGCGACGATCGAAGCAGGAGACGACTGACCTCGGCGATGCATCCATGCGTCCGACACTGCCCCGCATCACACCAGGCGTCCAAGACCATGTCAGTCTCGTTTCATACCCTGCTGGTATGTTCATCGCGCGATGCGCGCTAGCACTGGATCTTCCGCGATGCAACATGCGCGTTCGATGGCGTGCATGCCGACGCAGCGGCAGCGTCGTCGCAGGCGCACGCCCGCATCGCTTGCGCAAACGCCAACGCCTGGACGCGCACGCACACGCGCTCTGCGCCGCCTCGGCAAGCTTGCGCATGCCAGTGTCTGCATGCCACTGGACACCCCGCGCGCCGCAGCGCACAGACAGCCAGGCACGCGCAGCGCAGCGGCGCGCGGCGCTACACGGCACGGGCTTCATCGGGCGGCGGTGCGGTCCGGCAACGCAAGGAGGGCAACGCAGACACCGCTCGGGCGCTGCACTGCGGCGCAGCCTGGCACGCGCGCCGGCCTCCCGCGTCTCGGCCGAGGCAGGCAGGATGCCGGCGAACGCGCACGGCGAGGGCGCGATCAAAAAAAACGGCACCGGCATCGCCCACGGCAGCGTGTGGCGACGTCGGTGCCGAGGCAGGCGCGACGCCTGCTGCGGGGACACGCGCGACGGCAGCGCCGTCGCCAGCGCAAGGCTCAGCTGGCCATGCGCAGGATCGGCTTGAGGGTGATGCCGCTGCTGCTGTCGGCGGCGGCCTGGTTGATGTCGCTCAACGGATAGAACTTCACCAGCTTGTCGAACGGGAAGCGGCCCTGCTGGTACAGCGTCACCAGTTGCGGAATGAACACCTGCGGCACGCTGTCGCCCTCGACGATGCCGCGGATGCTGCGTCCGCCCAGCAGCAGGTTGTTGACGTCGAAACCGGCCTTGGTGCCGAGCTTGGGTGCGCCGACCACGCCGATCGTGCCCAGGCTGGCCAACGCTTCGATGCCCGCCTCCAGCAACTGCGGACGCCCGGTGGATTCGAGCGCGAAGTCGGCGCCGCCGCCGGTGATCGCGCGCACCGCTTCCACCAGATCGCCTTCGCGGTTGTCGATCACGTGCGTGGCGCCCAGTTCCTTGGCCAGCGCCAGCCGCGACGGCACCACGTCCACGGCGATGATGCAGGCGGCGCCGGCCACGTGCGCGGCCATCACCGCGCTGAGTCCGACCGCACCGGCGCCGATCGCCATGAAGCTGCTGCCAGGACGCACCTTCAGCGCATTGATCACCGCGCCGGCTCCGGTCTGGATGCCGCAGCCCAGCGGGCCGAGCAGTTCCAGCGGCGCCTCGCGCGACACCCTGATCGCATTGTTCTCGCGCGCCAGCGCATAGGTGGCGAACGAGGACTGGGCGAAGAAGTGGTCGTGCAGCGGCTGCCCGTGCAGATCCTCGATGGCGGTATGGCCATGCGCGTCGGCACCGCCGAAGTTGCGCGGGAAGAACTCCTGGCAATACGCGGCATGCCCGCCATCGCAGGGATTGCAGTGGCCGCAGGCGCCATAGGTGAGCACCACGTGGTCGCCGACCTGCAGGCTCTTGACGTTGGGACCCAGCGCTTCGACCACGCCGGCGCCCTCATGGCCGAGCACCGCCGGCAGCGGCACCGGGTAGTACTGATCGCGCACGATCAGGTCGGTGTGGCACAGGCCGGTGGCCACCACCCGCACCAGCACCTCGTCGTCCTGCGGCGCGCGGATGCGCGCCTGCTCGATGGTGAAGGGCTGTTGCGGCGCGTGCGCGACCGCCACGGTGATCTCGCGTTTATCGGTTGCTGCGTTCATCGCACTGTCTCCTGGGGTTCAAAGCGGATAGGCGGGCGCTGCGCCCTTGACGGTCAACCACTGCCACTGGGTGAACTCTTCCAGGTTCGCCGGGCCGCCGATGCTGCTGCCGTTGCCGGAGGCGCCGACGCCGCCGAACGGATTGACCACTTCGTCGTTGACGGTCTGGTCGTTGATGTGCAGCAGGCCGGTGCGCAACTGCTCGCCCAGCGCCATTGCGCGGCCGACGTCGGCCGACAGCACCGCCATCGACAGCCCGTACTCGGTGTCGTTGGCCAGGGCCACGGCCTCGGCGTCGGTGTCGAACGGCACCACCACCGCCACCGGAGCGAAGATCTCCTCGCGGAAGGCCGGGTTGTCGGGGGTGACGTCGCTGAGCACGGTGGGCTCGAAGAACAGGTCGCGGTAGCCGCCGCCGGCGGCGACGGTTGCACCGGCCTCGCGCGCGGCCGCGACCAGGCGCGCGGCGTGATCGCGCTGGGTCGCATCGATCAACGGGCCGAGCGCGACCTCGCCGCTGGCCGGGTCGCCGACGCTCAGGCTCCTGGCCTTGGCCGCCAGCCGCTCGACGAACTGCGGGTAGAGTGCGCGCTGCACCAGCACGCGGCCGGCGGACATGCAGATCTGGCCCTGGTGCAGATACGCGCCCCAGGCGGTGTTGGCGATCGCCAGATCCAGGTCGGCATCGTCGAGCACGATCAGCGAGTTCTTGCCGCCCAGTTCCAGCGACACCTTCTTCAGATGACGGCTGGCCGCCTCGCCGACCTTGCGCCCGGCCGCGGTGGAACCGGTGAACTGGATCATCGCCACGTGCGGATCGGCGGTCAGTGCGGCGCCGGCGCCGCCATCGCCGGGCAGCACGTGCAGCACGCCGGCCGGCAGGCCGGCCAGTTCGAACAGCCGCGCGATGACCGCGCCGCCGCAGATCGCGGTGCGCGGATCGGGCTTGAGCACCACCGCGTTGCCCAGCGCCAGCGCCGGCGCCACCGCGCGCATGGCCAGGTACAGCGGGAAATTGAACGGCGCGATGACGCCGACCACGCCCAGCGGACGGCGCCGCGCCAGACTCAGGCGCCCCGCCGCGGAGGGCAGCACCTCGCCGGCGCTGCGCGACGGCAGCGCCGCCGCTTCGTGCAGGGCGGTGGCGCACAGGGCCGCTTCGAAGCCGGCCTTGCCTTGGGTGGAACCGCTCT
>NZ_AQOI01000233.1:0-21293 GCF_000364665.1 Xanthomonas sp. SHU 199 | reverse complement strand
CCCCAGCCAATCGGCGATCTCCTGCTGGAACCGCTCGGCCAGTTGCGCGGCCTGGCGCAGTACCTGCGCGCGTTGCGCATACGGCGCCGCGGCCCAGCCGCGTTGCGCCTGCGCAGCGGCGGCGGCCGAGACCGCGACCTGCGCCGGGCCAGCCAGGCCGACGCGGCCGAGCTGCTCTCCGCTGGCCGGCGCGATCGCCTCCGCGCTCTCGGTGGCGGCCTGCCACTGACCGGTGAAAAGCGCTCCGTGCCAAAAATCGTGCTGCAGCAAAAGCGTATCGTTCATGCGGGTGTTCTCCTGGGAATCGGGGTTGCCGGTCATGCCAGTCGCGCGCTCAGGAAGGCGGCGGCATGTTCGATGGCGCGCACGGCGGCCGGCAGCACGCCGGCCATTTCGACGAAGCCGTGCACCATGCCCGGCAGTTCGACGTACTCCACCGCCACCCCGGCCGTGCGCAGGGCATCGGCGTAGTGGCGGCCGTCGTCGCGCAGCACGTCGCAGGCGGCGGTGTAGATCAAGGCCGGTGGCAGTCCGCGCAGATCGGCCGCGCGCAGCGGCGACAGCCGGCTGTCGCTGGGGTCGTACTCGGCCACGAACGGCGCCGACATCGCCTGCATCACCGCCAGCGTCAGCGGCGGCACATGCGCGTTCTCGTGGCGCGCCGCAAAGTCCTGCGATGCCGGCGACAGATCCGTACTCGGATAGAACAGCGCCTGCGCGCGCAGCGCCACCGCACTGCCGCGCAACTGCTGACAGGCCACCGCCGCCAGACTGCCGCCGGCGCTGTCGCCGGCCACGGCCAGGCGGCCGGCATCCAGGCCCAGCTCGCCGGCGTGCGCCGCCAGCCAGGCGATCGCCGCGACCACGTCCTGCGGGCCGGCCGGGGCCGGATGTTCCGGCGCCAGCCGGTAGTCCACCGCCACCACCGCGCACGCGGCCGCCTGCGCCAGGCGCCGGCAGACCGGATCGTGGGTGTCCAGATCGCCGGCACTCCAGCCGCCGCCGTGCAGATAGACGATGGCCGCGGTGGCCTGCGGCGCGCTGACCGGCCGATACAGGCGCAGCGGGATCGGACCGGCCGGCCCCGTGGCGGTCAGCGCACGGACCTCGGCCACCGGCAACGGCGTGCCGCCGAGCAGCGCGCCGATCTGACCGTAGGCCTGGCGCAGCTGCGGGATCGGCAGGGTCTCCAGCGGGGGCGCGCCGCTGGCGGCCATGCCTTGCAACACCGCCAGCACGTCCGGCGCCAGCCGCGAAGGGTCGAAGAGAGGGGACTGCATGGCGTTCGCTCCAGGAAAGGACAGAGGTGAGGACACGGGGGTCAGTGGGCGCCGCCGGTGCGTGGCGACAGGCCGCGGCGACGCGCGCACGGCGGGCCGGGCGGGTGGATCATCCCTGGTCGCCGCCGCCCACCGGCAGCACCGTCCCGGTGATGTAGGAAGCCTCGTCCGAGGCCAGGAACAGGATCGCCGCGGCCTGCTCGTCGAGCGTGCCGTAGCGTTTCATCAGGCTCGATTCCACGGTCTGCGCGACGATCTGCTGATACCAGGCCTGCGCCTGCGCGCTCTGCGCATCGGCATTGCGCGGCACCCGCCGCGGCGGCGCCTCGGTACCGCCCGGGGCGACCGCGTTGACGCGGATGCCATGCGCGGCGTGCTCGAACGCCAGGCACGCGGTCAGCGCGTTGACCCCGCCCTTGGCCGCGCCGTACGGCACGCGATGGATGCTGCGGGTGGCGATGGAGGAGACGTTGACGATCGCCCCACCGCCCTGCGCGATCATGTACGGCAGCGCCGCGCGGCATCCCCACAGCGCCGGGAACAACGAGCGCCGCACCTCGGCCTCGATCTGCGCCGGGGTGTATTCCTGGTACGGCTGCGCCCAGATGGTGCCGCCGACGTTGTTCACCAGCACGTCGATGCGGCCCATCTGCGCCTGCGCGAACTGCATCGCCCGCGCGTTCTCCTCGTAGTGTTCCAGGTCGGCCACCAGCGTGGCGACTTCGGCCGGCGCCAGTGCCTGGGACAGTTCGGCGACATGGGCGGCGCGGTCCACCAGCACCAGCCGTGCGCCCTCGGCGGCGGCACGCTCGGCCACGCGCAGGCCGATGCCCTGCGCCGCGCCGGTGACCACCACCACCTTGCCGGCGAAACGCGCGCTCATGCGGCCCGTTCCTGCATCGGCGCCACGGCGCTGGGGGTGAACTTCTCGTAGTGGAAGGCGGCCGGAACCAGCCCGATGCCGGAAAAATGCGTGCGCACCGCTTCGACCATCGGCGGCGGTCCGCACAGGTACACGTCCACGTCGCCGCCGTGCAGGGCGTGCGCAGGCAGGTGCTCGGTGACGTAGCCGGTGCGCGGATGCGCCGCCGCCGGATCGACCACGCAGGTATCGAACGTGAACCAGTCGGCCTGCTCGGCCAGCGCCTGCAGGCGCTCCAGCAGCACCAGGTCGGCGCCGCGGGTCACGCCGTACATCAGATGCACCGGATGCGCGCAGCCGCTGGCCTGCAATTGCGCCAGCATCGACAGGAACGGCGCCAGGCCGGTGCCGCCGGCCAGCAACAGCAGCGGCCGGGTGATCTCGCGCAGGTAGAAGCTGCCCAGCGGGCCGTTGAGGTCCAGGACCTGTCCCGGCGTGGCCGCGTCCAGGTAGGCGCTCATCAGGCCGCCGGGGACGCGCCGGATCAGGAAGGTCAGCGTGGACGCACCCGGCGCGGAACTGAAGGAATACGCGCGCAACTGGCCGCTGCCGGGCACGGCGATGTTGACGTACTGGCCGGGCAGGAAGGCCGGCGCCGGGCCGATCGTCTCCAGGGTCAGTTCCAGCGCGGCGTCGGCATGCGCGACCACCGCCGCCACCGTGGCCTGGAAGTGCACGCTCCCGGTCTTGCAGGCGAGCGAGGTCGCCGGCACCGCCACGGCGCAGTCCGACTGCGGCCGCATCTGGCAGGTCAGGACCATGCCGGCGGCGGCTTCATCGGCGCTGAGCGCGTCCTCGATGTAGTCCTCGCCCAGATCGTAGCGCCCACGTTCGGCGCGGCACTTGCAGGTGCCGCACACGCCGTCGGCGCAATCCATCGGCAGGTTGATGCGCTGGCGGAAGGCGGCGTCGAGCACCGTCTCGCCGTCGTTGCAGTCGATGAAGCGGGTGATGCCGTCTTCGAAATTCAGCGCGATGCGATAGGACATGGCGGTTGCTCGCAGGTGCGTGCCGATCAGACGTGGTAGACGTCGACGACCTGGCGGATGTAATCGTTCTTCAGCACGATGGTCTTGCGCGCGATGCGCAGCGCGTCGTCCTGCCGGCGCAGGGTCAGCGTCACCGTGCCGAAGAATTGGTCGGTGACCTTGTAGCGATGGCTGAGCGTGTGGAAATTGTGCCGCACCTCGATGTCCTGCCCGTGCTCGGACAGCACCTCGATGTTGCTCAGGTTGTGGCTGGTGCGCGGCTCCGGCGTGGAGGCGCCGGAGCGCTCGGTCTTGATGCGGAACACGCGGTCCTCCAGCCCGGAGCGATCGGCGTAGTAGATCAGCGAGATCTGCGACTGCGGATCGTCGGTGAGGCGGTCGTCGTCGTCCCAGGCCGGCATCCAGTACACCGCGTCCTCGGCGTACAGGGTCAGCCACTCGTCCCACTGGCGGTCGTCGAGCAGGCGCGCCTCGCGGTACAGGAAGGCGCAGATGGTCTGGTAGTCGGTGCTCATGCCGTACCCTCGCGTTCGCGTGCGATCGCCTCGCGCATCGCCTCCGCCCAGTACGCGTGCTGGCGCACGAACAGGCCTTCGTCCTCGCTGCGCTCGCCCGACAGCAGCGGCGCCAGTCCCATCCGCCGCGCATTCTCGTCGGGGCCGTCGATCCACAACGGCGCGCCGCGGCTGAGATCGTTCCACGGCGCCGCGCCGGCGGCGTAGCCGGCCTGGCACGCGCGGAACTCCTCCAGGTCGTCGGCGGTGCCCATCCCCGAGACGTTGAAGAAATCCTCGTACTGGCGGATGCGCAGCGCACGGTCGCGCGCGCTTTCGCCCTTGGGCGCGAAGCAGAAGATGCTGACCTCGGTCTTGTCCACGTCCAGCGGCCTGACCACGCGGATCTGCGTGGAGAACTGGTCCATCAGGAACAGGTTCGGATACAGACACAGGTTGCGCGTCTGCTCGACGATGAACGCGGCGCGGTCGGCGCCCAGGCGCTGCGCCAGTTCCTCGCGCTGCGCGTACACCGGGCGCACTTCCGGGTTCATGGTCTTGGTCCACAGCAGGATGTGGCCGTTCTCGAAGCCGTACACGCCGGCGACGCTCTTGCTCCAGCTGCCGGCATCGACCGCCGGGGTGCCTTCCTGCTTGCGCCGGCTCATGGTGGCGGCGTAATTCCAGTGCACGGTGCTGACGTGGTAGCCGTCGCAGCCGTTCTCCATCTGCAGCTTCCAGTTGCCGTCGTAGACATAGGACGAGTTGCCGCGCAGCACTTCCAGCCCCTGCGGCGCCTGATCGACGATCTGGTCGATGATGATCCGGGTCTGCCCCAGGAACTCGTGCAGTGGCGCCACGTCCTCGCGCAGGCTGCCGAACAGGAAGCCGCGGTAGCTCTCGAAGCGCGGCACGCGCTTGAGATCGTGGCTGCCGTCCTGGCCGAACTGCGGCGGGTACTGGGTGGTCCTCTCGTCCTTGACCTTGAGCAGCTTGCCGGTATTGGAGAAGGTCCAGCCATGGAACGGACAGGTGAAGCTGCCCTTGTTGCCGTGCTTGCGCCGGCACAGCATCGCGCCGCGATGCGCGCAGGCGTTGATGACCGCGTGCAGTTCGCCGTGCTTGTCGCGGGTGATCACCACCGGCTGACGGCCGATGTAGGTGCTGTAGTAGTCGTTCGGCGCGGGGATCTGGCTCTCGTGCGCCAGATAGATCCAGTTGCCCTCGAACAGATGCTTCATTTCCAGTTCGAACAGATCGGCGCTGGTGAATATCTCGCGACGGCAGCGGAACTGTCCCGCGGCGGGATCGTCCTGCACGGCATTGGCGAGCAGGGTGTCGAGCGCGGCCGCAGGGTCGATGACGGCAGACATGGGGGTGTCTCCTGTGAGAATGGCGGCGGCCTGCGTTGGCAACCGCAGGCCGCGGCAGTGACCGGCACGGGGCGACGCGCAGCGTGCCCCGTGACGCGGCGGAAACTAGGCGGCGACGCGGCGGCGCAGCGGATTGGCCTGGTTGTCCACGCCTTCCACCAGTGCGGTGAGGCGGAAATCGAACTGGATCTCGGCAAACGGGCCGCTCAGGCCGTTGGCCTGGATGCTGGCCTCGTCGCTGCGTTCCACCAGATCCGGCACCAGGCCATCGCGGGTGGCGTAGGCGAAGTCGTCGTTGACCAGCGGGTCGCCGGCGATGTTGATCTGCGTGGTCAGCTTGCGGTGGCCGTCGGCGCCGACGAAGAAGTGGATGTGCGCCGGACGCTGGCCATGGCGGCCGAGCGCGAACAGCAGGCGTTCGGTCGGGCTGCCCGGCGGCACGCCGTAGCCCTTGGGCACGATGCTCTGGAAGCGGTAGTGGCCTTGGGCATCGGCGATGATCGTGCGGCGCATGTTGAACGGCGCCTGCTTGCCGGTGGGGTCGAAGTGCGAATAGAAGCCGCGCGTGTCGCAGTGCCAGACCTCGACGCTGGCGCCGGGCAACGGACGACCGTCGGCGCCGTACACGGTGCCATGCATGATCAGCGGATGGCCGTTTTCGTCGCTGCCGTCGTCGAGCCGGGCGAAGCCGTGCGCCACCGGCGCGCCGGCCACGTACAGCGGCCCTTCGATGGTCCGCGGCGTCGGATTGTCGATGCCCAGTTGCGCGTCGATGGCGTCCAGGCGCAGATCCAGGAAGTGGTCCAGGCCCAGCCCGGGCGAGATCAGCCCGGCCTGCCCTGCCGCGCCCAGGTCGTTGAGCCAGGCGATCGCGCTCCAGTACTCGTCGGGCGTGACATCCAGATCGTCGATGGCCTTGAACAGGTCCGACAGCACGCGATGCACGATCCGTTTCACACGCGCGTCGCCGGCCGTCTGCTCCAGGCCGCTGACCGTGCGCAGGAACGCCTGCACCTCCGGGGTCTCGAAAATCTTGACGCTCATCGTCTGGTTCCTTCTCTGCTCATGGTTGCGTTGGCTGCCTTGAGACGTTCCCCTCCCGAGGAAGCGCCCGTGGTGCGGGACTAGCGATCGTCCTCGTACAGCGACGAGGGATGGCGGCACAGCGGGGTGACCGCGATGCGCATGTAGGGAAACAACGGCAGCGACAGCAGCAGCGCGTGCAGTTCGGCGTTGTCGGCCACGTCGAAGATGCTGACGTTGGCGTACTGCCCGACCACCCGCCAGATATGGCGCCACTGGCCGCTGCGCTGCAGTTCCTGGAAACGCGCCTTTTCCTGCGCCTTGAGTTGCTCGGCGCGCTCGGGCGGCATGTCGCCGGGCAGGTTCACTTCCATGGTCACGTGGAACAGCATGGTCATGGCTCCTGGCTGAGCGCGACCGGCACCGCCACACGGCGGCGGTCGCGACGGAAGGCATCCACCCGCGCCTCGTCCAGGGCGATGCCCAGGCCCGGCGCGCGCGGTACGTGCAGATGGAAATCCTCGTAGCGCAGCGGCTCGGCGAGGATCTCTTCGGTCAGCAGCAGCGGCCCGAACAGTTCGGTGCCCCACTGCAGATGGGGGAAGGTGGCGAAGACATGGGCCGAGGCGATGCTGCCGATCGCCCCTTCCAGCATCGTCCCGCCGTACAGGCCGATGCCGGCGGCATCGGCGATGGCCGCGACCTTCTGCGCGGCGTACAGGCCGCCGGACTGCTCGATCTTCACGGCGAACACGTCGGCCGCGCCGCGTCGCGCCGCCTCGAAGGCGCTTTCCGGGCCGCTCAGCATCTCGTCGGCCATCAACGCGATCGGGAAGCGGCGCATCAGCCGCCGCATCGCCGCCAGCGACGCCACCGGCTGTTCGACCAGTTCGCAGCCGGCGTCGGCCAGCGCCGGCAGCGCGCGCACCGCCTCGGTCTCGCTCCAGGCCATGTTGACGTCCACCCGCACCGCGCCGCGCGCCCCCAACGCGCGCTTGATCGCCGCCACGTGGGCCACGTCCTCGGCGACGCTGCGCGTGCCGATCTTCAGCTTGAACACGTTGTGCCGGCGCTCGGCGAGCATGCGTTCGGCCTCGGCGATGTCGCGTTCGGTGTCGCCGGAGGCCAGCGTCCACGCCACCGGCAGGCGATCGCGCAGGCGCCCGCCCAGCAGCTCGGACACCGGCAGGCCGAGCCGCTGGCCGTGGGCGTCGAGCAGCGCGGTCTCGATCGCGCACTTGGCGAAATGGTTGCCCTTGACCAGGCCGCCGATCCGCTGCATCAGCGCCTGCACCGCGCAGGCATCGGCCCCGACCAGCAGCGGCGCGATGTAGCGGTCGATCGTCAACTGCATGCCTTCCGGGCTCTCCGCGCCGTAGGCCAGACCGGCGATCGTGGTGCCCTCGCCCAGCCCGACCACGCCGTCGCTGCAATGCAGGCGCACCAGCATCAGGGTCTGCCCGCGCATCGTCGCCATCGACAGGCGATGCGGGCGGATCGTGGGCAGGTCGAGCAGCAGCGTCTCGACGCGTTCGACGGTGGCGGTGGTGGGGTGCGGTGACATGGCGCCGATTCTTGGCCCGGCACGGCACTGCCGTCCAAGACTGAATGCAGCACCATTTCATACCCTGAAGATATAGTATGGCGGGAAACCTAGACGTTCATGATTTGCTGCAGCACAGCATACTTTGAATGTCATGTAACTTTCCGCCACAGCGAGCGTCTATGGATCTGCGTCAACTCCGCTACTTCGTGGCCGTCGCCCGCGAACGCAACTTCACCCGTGCCGCAGAAATCCTGCATATCGCGCAACCGCCGCTGAGCCGGCAGATCCAGCAGATCGAACAGCAACTGGGCGTGCCGCTGCTGGTGCGGCGCAGCCGCCCGCTGCGTCTCACCGACGCCGGACGGCTGTTCTACGAGGAAGCGCTGCAGGTGCTGGGCCGGGTCGAGCAGATGACCGAGGCCGCGCGCCGGCTCGGCCGCAGCGAGCGCCGCGTGGCCTCGATCGGCTTCGTCGCCTCCACCCTGTACGGCGGTCTGCCCACGGTGGTGCGGCGCCTGCGCCAGGCGCGACCGGACCTGGAAGTGCGCCTGGTCGAGCTGATGTCCAGCCAGCAGGTGGAAGCGCTGAAGGAAGGTCGCATCGACCTGGGCTTCGGCCGCGTGCGCAGCAGCGACCAGCATGTCGAACGCCTGGTCCTGCGCGAGGAGCGCCTGGTCGCGGCGATCCCGATGGAACACCCGCTGGCCGCGGAGGACGCGCCGCTGCCGCCGGCGGCGCTGGCCGGGCAACGGCTGCTGCTCTATCCCAGCCATCCGCGCCCCAGCTTCGCCGATCAGGTGCTGTCGCTGCTGCAGGATCACGGCGCGCATCCCAGCGAACTGCAGGAGGTGCGCGAGCTGCAGACCGCGCTGGGCCTGGTCGCGGCCGAGAGCGGGATCTGCCTGATCCCGGCCTCGGCGCGGTCGATGCGCAGCGACCTGCATTACCGCCTGATCGACGACGAACACGCCACCTCGCCGATCATCATGAGTTATCGCCGCAACGACGACTCCGGCCTGGTGGAACTGACCAAGCAACTGATCCGCGAGATGTATGCCGAGCATCCGCCGTGGCTGGACGTGTCCTACAACCGCTGGAACGCACCGTAACCCCGGCCACCGGCGCCTATCCGGCATACACTGGCCGCCGCGCGCGGCCCCGTGCCCACGCGCGCCGCCCCTTCGCCGCCGCCGACGCCATGCCTCCCACCTCGCTTGCCCCCGCCTCCGACGACCCGATCGCCCTGACCCGCCGATGGCTGGAGCGCGCGGTGATCGGGCTGAACCTGTGTCCGTTCGCCAAGGCGGTGTACGTCAAGCAGCAGGTGCGTTTCGTGCTCAGCGATGCGAGTACGCCCGAGGCGCTGCTCGAACAACTGGCCGAAGAACTGGTGCTGCTGCGCGATACCCCGGCCGAGCAGATCGACACCACGCTGATCGTGCACCCGGACGTGCTGCAGGACTTCCTGGACTACAACGACTTCCTCGACAACGCCGACGCCGCGGTCGAGGCGCTGGACCTGCAGGGCGTGCTGCAGGTGGCCAGTTTCCATCCGCAGTACCAGTTCGCCGGCACCGCACCGGACGACATCGGCAACTACACCAACCGCGCGCCCTACCCCACCCTGCACCTGCTGCGCGAGGACAGCGTGGAACGCGCAGTGGCCGCCTTCCCGGACGCGGACGTGATCGTCGAGCGCAATCTGCAGACCCTGGAGACGCTGGGGCTGGAGGGCTGGAAGCGGGCGGTTGGGGAGCGGGATTCGTGATTTGGGATTCGGGATTCGTAGAAGCGGGATTTGCGACGGGGCGTGGCGCCACGCGCTTTTGCCAATCCCCAATCCCGACTCCCTAATCCCGGCCCTCGAACAGCACCGCCACGTCCGCCGCCTCCAGCACCCGCCACTGCCCCGAGGGCAGATCGTCCAGGCCGAAGCCGCCGATGCGGCTGCGGTGCAGTGCGGCCACGTGGTTGCCGACGGCGGCGAACATGCGCCGCACCTGGTGGTAGCGGCCTTCGTGCAGAGCCACGCGCACCTGCCGCGGTCCCAGCGTCTCCAGTTGCACCGGCAGCAGCGGCGTGGTCTCGCCGTCGAGCATCAGCGTGCCGCTGGCGAACTGCGCGGCCTCGTCGCCGCGCAGATCCTCGGCCAGGGTGGCCTCGTAGACCTTGGCCAGCCGCGCCTTGGGCGAGACGATGCGATGCAGCAGCGCACCGTCGTCGGTCATCAGCAGCAGACCGCTGGTGTCGCGGTCCAGCCGCCCCACCGTGGACAGCAGCGGCGAGCGCAGGCGGAAGCGCGGCGGCAGCAGGTCGTAGACGATGCGCCCCGGATCCTTGGTCGAGCAGGTGTAGCCGACCGGCTTGTGCAGCGCCAGGATCAGCCCGGGCGGCGGATCCAGCGCTTCGCCATCAACCCGGATCGCCGCGTGCGGCACTTGGTCGTCGGCATACAGCACCTCGCCCTCGGCATCGGTGATGCGGCCCTCGCGGAACATCAGCGCCACCTGCTTGCGGCTGCCGTAGCCCAGGTTGGCCAGGTGCTTGACCAGTTTCATCGGCGCGCTCCGGCACGGCTGCGCACCGCGTGGATCAGCTTGAAGCCGTCGCGGGTGGCGAGCACCTCGGTCTCCCCGAAGCTGGCGTCGAGCACCGCCTCGTAGGGCAGATGCCGGTTGGCGACCAGGAACAGCCGCCCGCCGGGCGCCAGCGCCTGCGCCGCCACCGCGATGAAGCGCCGGCCGATGTCCGGCCGCTCCATCCGCCCCGGCGCATGGAACGGCGGATTGCTGACGATGACGTCGTACTGCCCCGGCAGTCCGGTGGTCACGTCGTGCCAGTGGAAGCCCAGCGTCGGGCCGGCCGGTGCCTGCGCCAGATTCGCGCGCGCCAGCGCCAGCGCGCGCGCGTCGGCCTCGAACAGGTCCAGCGCGGTCAGTTGCGGGCAACGTGCCAGCAGTTCGGCCGACAGGTAGCCGTAGCCGGCGCCGAGATCGGCGGCACGGCCGCGCAGATCGGCGGGCAGGTGCTCGGCCAGCAGCGCCGAGGCCGGGTCGATGCGATCCCAGGCGAACACGCCCGGGCGGCTGCGGAAGCGACCGTCGAGAATCGGCCGCACCGCGTCCAGCGTCGCCCAGCGCTGCTGCAGCGCGGCGTCGTGGCCGCCCTGCAACGGCGCGGTCCAGTACACCCGGCAGTGGTGCTTGGTCAGCTTGCCGCCGAGTCCAGCCAGTTGCTGCAGGTCGTCCTCGCCGGAGCGCGCGCCCTCGTTGTTGGCCTGGCAGGCCACCACCATGCCGCCCGGCGCAGCCAGCGCCACGGCGCGCGCCAGCAGCGCCCGCGCTTCCTCGCGCTGGCGCGGCGGCAGCACCAGCACCAGCGCGTAGCCGCCGGCGTCGGCGGCGCCGTCCTGCTCCGCACGCACCGTCCAGCCGCCCTGCTGCAGCGCGCTGGCGAACGGCCGGTAGTCCTGCTCGCAGACCAGTTGCGGCGGCTGCGCATGCTGACGCAGCGCCCAGCCGTCGCGGGCGCGCAGGAACAGCACCTTGCCGGCAGGCCAGCGCAGCACGCCCTGGGCGAACGGCAGGAACAGGGTGTCGAGGGGGGCGTCTTGCGCAGCCGGCATCGGGCGTGAGTCATCGGAACAGGGACGCGCATTCTACCGGCAGTGCGCGGCGACCCCGGTTTTGCACGAATCCAACGCATCATTGATGCTTCGGCAACATCGCCGCGCCTAGGCTGCAAGGCACCCAATGACCGGAGAGGCAGCATGCGCGCAGTGTTCATCGGCGGCGTCGTCGACAACAGCGAAGTGGACCTGGATGGCAGCCAGCCGCCGTTGCACTACCCGGAGAACACCGGCACCGGGCGTCCGCGCTACCGCCTGCACCAGCGCGGCGCACGCGACGATGGCAGCGTGGTGTATGCCGTCTACGCCGCCCCGGAACTGGGCGACACCGAAGTGGAGCGCGTCTTCAACGAACGCGGCTACGCCCGCCGCTTCGGTGTGGAACCGGCGCCTGTGGAGCACTGACGCCAGGCTTTCGGCTCGGTCAATCAGACATGCAGGAGCGGCGTCGGCCGCGACCGGGCCTCGCCAGGCGCATCCCGGTCGCGGCTGAAGCTGCTCCCGCACGCGTCAGCAGAGATGGATTTGCCATAGCGCCCACTCGCGCGATTCTCAATCGCAGCAAACAAGGCCGGCTTCCAGGAAGCGGCTGCGGTCGTGGTTTTCCCCGTTTTTCGAAGCACGCGGCCGCGCAATGAGATGCGCGATGCAGCAGCCCTGGGGGCACGCGCCACACCGCCGCAGTGGTCCTTTGCAGGAACGGCCTAAGCCGCGATCGGGCTTCGCCATGAAGCCCACGTCGCAGCCATCAATCCCGCATCGCGACCATGAACCCGCGCCGCGACCGAAGCCACCCCTACGATCGATGCGGAAACACGCGGCTAACCAGACCGCTCACTTCCCCGGCTTCGGCGTCACCCGCCACACCACATTGCCGACGTCGTCGGCGACCAGCAGCGCGCCCGGCTTGTCCACCGCCACGCCGACCGGGCGGCCCTGCGCACGGCCCTCGGCGTCGAGGAAGCCGGTCAGCACGTCCTGCGGTTTGCCGCTGGGCTTGCCGTTGGCGAAAGGCACGTAGATCACCTTGTAGCCCGACGGCGGGTCGCGGTTCCAGGAGCCGTGCTGGCCGATGAAGGCGCCGCCGCGGTAGGGCTGCGGCAGCAGCGCACCCTCGTAGAAGGCCAGGCCCAGCGAGGCGGTATGCGCGCCCAGCGCGTAGTCCGGCTTGATCGCGCTGGCCACCATCTCCGGGTTCTGCGGCTGCACGCGCTCGTCCACGTGCTGGCCGTAGTAGCTGTACGGCCAGCCGTAGAAACCGCCCTCGCGCACCGAGGTCAGATAATCCGGCACCAGGTCGCTGCCGATCTCGTCGCGTTCGTTGACCACGGTCCACAGCGTGTCAGTGCCGGGCTGCCAGGCCAGGCCGACCGGATTGCGCAGGCCGCTGGCGAACACGCGGGTGGCGCCGCTGGCGGCGTCCACTTCCAGGATCGCGGCGCGGTTGAGCTCCTGCTCCATGCCGTTCTCGGCGACGTTGCTGTTGGAGCCGACGCCCACGTACAGCTTCTTGCCGTCGCGGCTGGCCAGCAGGCTCTTGGTCCAGTGGTGGTTGATGCCGCCGGGCAGGTTGGCGACGAAGCTGGGCGCGGCGGTGATCTGGGTGTCGCCGTCCTTGTACGGGAAGCTGACCAGGGCATCGGCATTGGCGATGTACAGACGGTCGCCGACCAGGGCCATGCCGAACGGCGAATACAGGCCCTTGAGGAACTGCGTGCGCACTTCGGCGACGCCATCGCCGTCGGCGTCGCGCAGCAGGGTGATGCGGTTGGCGCTGGGCACGGCGGCGCCGGCCTTGGCCATCATCGCGCCCTGGATCTTGTCGCGCAGGCCGCCGCTCTCCTTTTCCGGTGCCGGCGGCTCGGCGGTCTCGGCGACCAGCACGTCGCCGTTGGGCAGCACATACAGCCAGCGTGGATGGTCCAGGTCGCGGGCGAAGGCCTGCACCGCCAGGTCGGCGGCCGGTACCGGCGCGGCGCCATCGGCCCAGCGCTTGACCTCGGCGACCTTGACCGTGGGGATCATGCGCTTGACCGGATCGGGCAACACCGGATCCGGCCCCATGCCCTCCTCGATGGCGTGCTTGGCGGTGTCGCCGCAGGCGGCGAGCAGGGCGGCACTGAGCGCACACAACACCCAACGGGCGCGAATCGGCGAAGACATGGCCATGTGTCTTGGATATCCGGGAACACGGGGGAACGCCGATGATGCACAGGCCCGACGCGAAAAAAGTGAAAGATGCGTCAAGAGGCGTCGCCGCGCGGATCGGTCTCCCAGGGCCGCGCCGGCAACTGGCGCACGCTGCGGATTTCGTCCAGCCACAGGTAGCGGTGCCGGGCCGGATCGTCGAGGTCGTCGATGCGCACCTGCGCATTGCTGCCCTCGTTGCCATCGGCGTCGCGGAACTGCTGGATGCTGGGCCGGACCGACACGGTGCCGAAGCACACGCTGCCGTCGTGCAATTCGATGCGCACATGCGCCTGCCCGGGCAATTGCAGGATCAACGCTTCCAGCGCCTGGATCTGCGCCTGGTCGGTGTGGATACGCTCGGCAAACTGGGTCATCGGCGGACTCCTGAGGGGGAACCGCAGCACCCTAACGCCGGCCGCGTGAGCCGGCGGGCAAGACCGCGCTAACGCTGCCGCGCGAAGCGCACCGCCGAGACCAGCTGCGCCACGCTGTACGGCTTGGCCAGGTGTTCCTGGAAGCCGGACTGCAGCGCGCGCTGGCGATCGTCGGCACGCGCCAGCGCAGTCACCGCGACCGCCGGCAGTTCGTCCGCGCCCAGGCCCATGTTCTCGCGCACGGTGCGGATCAGCCCGTAGCCATCCATGCCCGGCATGCCGATGTCGGTGACCATCACGTCGATCGCCGCATGGCCGCCGCCGTCGAGCACCTCCAGCGCCTCGCTGGCCGAGCCCACCGCGACCACCTCCGCGCCCTGCTCCTCGAGCAGGCGCCGCAGGTAGTCGAGCATGTCCGGCTGGTCCTCCACCGCCAACAGGCGCACGCCCTTGAGCGAATACGCCTCGACCACCTGTTCGGCCATCGCGAACGCGCGCACTTCGCGCAGCGGGCGCGAGCCCGGCGCATCGCGGTGCAGCGGCAGGCGCACGGTGAAGACCGAGCCGCAGCCGCGACCTTCGCTGGCCGCACTGATCTGGCCGCCATGCATTTCCACCAGCTGCTGCACGATCGCCAGGCCCAGGCCGAGGCCGCCGTGCAGGCGCGTGGTGGTGCTGTCGGCCTGGCGGAAGCGCCCGAACAGATGCGGCAGGAACTCCGGCGGAATGCCGTCGCCGGAATCGCGCACCGCCACGCTGACGTGCTCGCCATCGTCGTCGAGCGCGATCGCCAGGGCGATGCGCCCGTGCGCGGGCGTGAACTTGATCGCGTTGGACAACAGGTTCCAGAACACCTGCTGCAGGCGCGTGGCGTCGCCCAACACCATGCACGGCTGCGACGGCGCCTGCAGGGTCAGCGCCTGGTCCTTGCCTTCGGCCACCGGCTCCTGCGCGCGCATCGCCTCGCGCACCTGCTCGGCCAGGTCCAGCGCTTCCACTTCCAGTTGCACCTTGCCCAGCAGCATGCTGCTGAGATCGAGCATGTCCGAGATCAGCCGCTGCTGCGCGCGCGCGCTGCTGGCGATGACCGACAGGCCCTTGCTGCTCGGGTCGCCCGGCGGCAGCCGCTGCAGCAGCAGGTCGCTCCAGCCGAGGATGGTGGTCAGCGGCGTGCGCAGTTCGTGCGACAGCGTCGCCAGGAACTCGTCCTTCAGCCGCGCCATGCTCTCGGCGGCGTTGCGTGCGCTGCGCTCGGATTCCAGCAGTTGCTCGCGCGCCAGTTCGATGTCGCGACGTTCGGTGACGTCCGGACTGCTGCCGGCCAGGCCGATGAACTGGCCCTCGGCGGAATAGCGCGGCACCGCGGTCATTTCCACCCAGCGCCACTCGCCGTCGTGGCGGCGCGCGCGCACCAGCGCGCGCAGGTTGCGCTGGTCGTGCAGCGCGTTGCGCAATTCGTAGGCGAACACGCCCACGTCTTCCGGATGCAGCACGTCGCCCCAACCCGGGCGCGCAGCATCGGTATCCAGATCGATGCCGAAGAATTCGGCATAGGCGGTGTTGGTGAAGCGCAGTTCGCCCTGGGCGTCCAGCACCCACACCGGCATCGGCAGGCCCTCGGCCAGCGCGCTGAAGCGCGCCTCGCTCTCGGCCAGGTCGCGCTCCATCCGCTTGCGCTCGGTGATGTCGAGGAACTGCACGGCGACCTGGCGCAGTTCCGGCGCGCCGACGCGGAACGAATCCACCGCCCACCAGCGGTCCAGCGCAGTCGCGAAGTTCTCGAACTTGTCCGGACGGCCTGTCAACGCCACCGCGCCGTAGCGCTGGAACCAGTGCTCCTCGTGGGTCGGCGAGATCTCGCGCATGCGCCGCCCGACCACGTCGCGCAGGCCGGTCTCGCGCTCGAAGGCCGGATTGACCTGCAGAAACACGTAATCGACCGCGCGCTCGCCCTCGAACAGCATCTGGATCACGCAGAAGCCGGAATCGATCTTGTCGAAGATCTCGCGGTACTGCAGGTCCGTCGCCTGCGCGAACGAGGAAGCGGTGGAGTCTGGACTGGCATGCATGACGGACTAGCTCTGGCAGCGGCCTACGGCAACGGATGAAGACGGTGCCCGGCATCCTCGGCGCAACGACGATGCGCCGGGAGCGGCAAGGCGTAAACCCCCATCTTGTTAAGCCACTCCGCCGCCGTCAAGCCAGCACCTGTGCTGCGCCCGCCCGAGCGATGTCACCAGAAGAACGCGATCACCAGCACGATGCCCAGCAACGACAGGCCGATGCCTGCCAGCACCATCCACTGGGTCAGGCGCGCGCTGCGCAAGGCCTGCTCTTCCAGCCAACGCTCGGCTTCCTCGCGCCACGGCGGCGGCGAAGAGGATTCCAGCAACTGCTGCACGCGCGCCGGCCCCAGCTGCCGGCATTGCCGGCGGCATTCTTCGGGAACCAAGGATCGCTCGGGTGCGCTGACGACGGACATGCCAAGATTCCTGAATTGCTCAGCCGAGCGTGAAACGCGGTGCGTCGCTGGCCAGTTCGTGCTCCACCGCCATCCGTGCCAGGCGCGTGTAGTTGGCGCGCGGGCCGGCGCCACGGCCGACGATCAGGCCCAGGTATTCCAGGCCGGTCCACACCCGCGCCTTCCACTCTACGCCGTCTTCGGCCAGCACCAGGGTCAGCGTGTAGCGGAAGCTCTGCCCCTGCGGGCTGCGGTAGTGGTAGCTGGGCGGGAACTGCACGGCCACGTCCTGCGCCTCGCCGAGCGAGACCAGGTAGCGCCGCAACAGATGGCGCACGTCGTCGCCGGGGTTGAGGCGCAACTGCCGCGCCGCCTCGTCCAGGTTGGCCTGGTGCTCGACGAACGCCGCCGCGCCGCTGGCCGGGCTGTGGCCGTGGCGCTTGGCCCAGTCGATGAATTGCAGGCGCACATCGCTGCCGGTGTGGGCCTGGTGGAACAACGGCGTCTTCATGCGATCCCCGCATCCTCCGAGTGGCATCCATGCTCGCGCGCGCACCGTGAAGCAGGCGGCGAGGTGATGTGAGCCGTCCGTCACGCCGAAGCGGATGAATCGGCGGCCAACGGTCGTCGCCGCACGCCTCGCCGCGATTGCGGGCACGCCGGCACAGGCACACACTGGGCGCACGCCTCCTGGAGATCCGCCATGAAGATCCGCTATGCCTGGACGGCGCTGGCTGTTGCCTGCCTGTGGGCGGGCGGCGCCTCCGCCGAGATCCGCAACGTCACCGACCCGCAGGCGCCGCGCAGCCTCGTCAGCGACGGCCCGGTGCAGGTTAGCTGGGCCGACCCGTCCACCTTCAGCGAACTGCGGCAGAGCCGCAACCGCTGGGAAGCCGAACGCGGCGACTGGGTGCAGGACCTGGCCGCCTACCTGCAGAAGCAGGCCGCCAAGCAACTGCAGCCCGGGCAGCGCCTGGACATCAAGCTGACCGACATCAAGCGCGCCGGCGACTTCGAGCCGTGGCACGGCCCGAACTGGAACGACGTGCGGGTGATGCGCGACCTGTACCCGCCGCGGATCAGCCTCGACTTCACCCTGTACGGCGCCGACGGCCAAGTGATCGCGCAGGGCCAGCCGAAACTGATGGACCCCAGCTATCTGTACAACAGCTCGGTCGGCCTGAGCACCGATCCGCTGCGCTACGAAAAGCGTATGCTCGACGACTGGCTGCGCCGGCAGTTGCGCAAGGACAGCGCAGTCGCCGAGCGCTGAGGCCGCACGCGCGGCGCCGGCATCGCGCCGGCGCCGTCAGGCATGGATCAACCGCCGAGATAGGTGCGCGGCGCGCGCTTGAGGCCGCACAGCAAGCGGTAGGCGCTGGAACTGCAGCGCCCGGCCAGCGCGTCGATGCGCGGCTGTTCGCCCCACAACTGCACCTCGCTGCCGAGGCCGGCCTGCGGGTGGTCGGTCAGGTCCACGGTCAGCATGTCCATCGACACGCGCCCGATCAGTGCGCCGGGCGCGCCATCGATCAGCACCGGCGTACCGTTGGGCGCGAACTGCGGATAGCCGTCGGCATAACCGATCGCCACCACCCCGACCCGGGTCGGGCGCGCCGCGACGAAGCGCGCGCCGTAGCCGACCGGCTCGCCCGGCGCGATGTCGCGCACGGAAATGATCCTGGACTGCAGAGTCATGACCGGGCGCAGTTCGCCGGGCAGCGCGGCCGCGGCGGCGAACGGGTCGGCGCCGTACAGCATCAGCCCCGGCCGTCCCCAGTCGTTGCGCAGCTCCGGCCAGCCGAGCAGGGCCGGCGAATTGCACAGGCTGGTCTCGCCGGCCAGGCCGGCGGTGGCCTGGCGGAACACCTCCACCTGCTCGCGCGTGCGCGCGCTGTCCAGTTCGTCGGCGCGGGCGAAGTGGCTCATCAGCACCAGTCGCTCGACCTGCGGCAGCGCGCTCAGGCGCGCGTGCGCGGCGCGGAACTCGTCCGGCGCCAGCCCCAGCCGATGCATGCCGCTGTCCAGCTTCAGCCACAGGCACAGCGGCTGCGGTGCGGCGAAGGCGGCGATCGCCTCCACCTGCCAGGGCGAGGCCACCGCGCACCACAGCCGGTGTTCGGCGACCAGCGGCAGTTCGTCGGCGTCGAAGATGCCTTCCAGCAGCAGGATCGGCGCGGCGATGCCGGCCTGGCGCAATTCCAGCGCCTCCTCGATGCAGGCCACCGCGAAGCCGTCGGCCTCGCCGTCCAGCGCGCGCGCGCAGGCCACCGCGCCGTGCCCGTAGGCATCGGCCTTGACCACCGCCAGCGCCTTGCCGCCGCTCAGCCGGCGGGCCAGGCGGTAGTTGTGGCGCAGCGCGTCGAGATCGATCAATGCACGGGCTGGGCGCACGCGACGGCCTCGGCAACGGACGCGGCGGAACCGCGGGAATAACGGAAGATGTCCAGGCCCTCGCCGCTGATCTGCGGCTGCCGCGAGACCATCAGGTCGGCCAGGTAGCGACCGGAGCCGCAGGCCATGGTCCAGCCCAGCGTGCCGTGGCCGGTGTTGAGGAACAGGTTGCGGTAGCCGGTGGCGCCGACCACCGGCGTGCCGTCCGGGGTGGCCGGGCGCAGCCCGGTCCAGAACTCGGCCGCGGCCAGGTCGCCGCCGCGCGGGTACAGGTCGTTGACCACCTTCTCCAGGGTGGCGCGGCGGCGCGCCGGACGCGACAGGTCAAAGCCCGCCAGTTCGGCCATGCCGCCGACGCGGATGCGCGCGTCGAAGCGGGTGATCGCCACCTTGTAGCTCTCGTCGAGGATGGTGGAGGTGGGCGCCAGCGCCGCGTCGCGGATCGGCAGGGTCAGCGAATAACCCTTCAGCGGGTACACCGGCAGGCGGATGCCCAGCGGCGCCAGCAGGCCGGGCGAGTAGCTGCCCAGCGCGACCACGTAGCGGTCGGCCCGCTCCACCCGCCCGCCGATGCGCACGCCGTCGATGCGGTCGCCATCGGCCTGCAGCGCCTCGATGGTCTCGCCCTGGCGGAACTGCACGCCGGCCGCGGCGGCCATCGCCGCAAGGCGCTGGGTGAACAGGCGGCAGTCGCCGGTCTGGTCGTTGGGCAGGCGCAGCGCGCCGACCAGGGTCGCCGGCGCGCTGGCCAGGGCCGGCTCGACCCGGGCGATGCCGGCACGGTCCAGCAACTCGTAGGGCACGCCGTACTCGCGCAGCACCTCGATGTCCTTGGCCGCACCGTCCAGTTGCTGCTGGGTGCGGAACAACTGGGTGGTCCCGAGCTGGCGGCCTTCGTAGGCGATGCCGGTCTCGGCACGCAGCTGGTCCAGGCAGTCGCGGCTGTACTCGGACAGGCGCACCATCCGCGCCTTGTTGATGGCGTAGCGCTCGGCCGTGCAGTTGCGCAGCATCTGCGCCAGCCACAGGTACTGCTGCAGATCGGCGGTGGGCGTGATCGCCAGCGGCGCATGGCGCTGGAACAGCCATTTCAGCGCCTTCAGCGGCACCCCGGGCGCCGCCCACGGCGAGGCGTAGCCGGGCGAGACCTGGCCGGCATTGGCATAACTGGTCTCCAGCCCCGCCGCCGGCTGGCGGTCGACCACCGTCACCTCGCAGCCGCTGCGGGCCAGATACCACGCCGTGGCCGTGCCGATCACACCGCTGCCGAGAACCAGAACCCGCATGCGCCTACTCCGTTCGGATCAATTCCCTGGCTAGATGGCGCCAGGGCAGAAGTTCGGTGCAGTATAGGCAGCGCAACCCAGGATTTTCCCCTGACTTCTGCCGGCCTGGCAGGCCAAACCCCTGAGACCGCCCCGCATGGCCGCACGCCTCCGCGAACTGGACAAGATCGACCGCAAGATCCTGCGCATCCTGCAGCAGGAAGGGCGCATCTCCTTCACCGAACTGGGCGAGCGGGTGGGCCTGTCCACCACTCCGTGCACCGAGCGGGTGCGCCGGCTGGAACGCGATGGCGCCATCACCGGCTACTACGCACGGCTGGACCCGCATTACCTCAAGGCCAGCCTGCTGGTGTTCGTGGAGATCAGCCTGGCCTACAAGTCCGGCGACATCTTCGAGGAGTTCCGCCGCGCCGCGCTGAAGCTGCCCAACGTGCTCGAATGCCACCTGGTCTCGGGCGACTTCGATTACCTGCTCAAGGCCCGCATCAGCGAGATGGCGTCCTACCGCAAGCTGCTGGGCAGCACCCTGCTGACCCTGCCGCATGTGCGCGAGTCCAAGAGCTACATCGTGATGGAGGAAGTGAAGGAAACGCTCAGCCTGCCGATCGCCGACTGAGCGCTTCGCGCGGATGCGTGCGGGTCAGGAGACCAGCAGCTTCTCCAGGTCGTCGCGCGAGGAATTGGCGTGATTCTTGGCCAGTTCGGCCACCACCCGCTTCTGGACCTCCTTGTGCAGCAGCGGCCGCAACTGGCCCAGCGTGTGCGGGTCGGCGACCAGCATCAGGTGCTCGACCTGCCCGCGCAGCGCGTCCTGGTACAGGCGCTCGGCGATCTGACGCACGAACCCGGCTTCATCCATGGTCATCGGCCGGTCGCCGTCCTCCACGCCCTCGATCGGCGTCGGGTTCAGCACTTCGGTCTGCTCCAGCAGCGCGGTCTCGCCGGCCAGGTTGACCCGGAACAGGCGCGCAGCGGTGCGGTCGGCGACGACGATCAGGGTGTTGTCGGGAAGCTTGCTCATCGGTTCTCCTGCGAAAACATGGCGCCGCGGCAGTCGCGGCCGGTTCGCCAGTCTAGGAACCGATTCGTGAGGATGGCGGCCACGCGGCGTTCGCCGCGCGTTCGCCGCCGGGGCGCAGGCGCTCAGTCCTGGATACGGACCCCGTCGCCGCTGGGCACGGTGTCGTAGTAACGGCCGGTGCGGGTATCCAGCGCGCGGTTCGGCCCCACCTGCATCGCCCCGGGCACCAGCTGGCCGCGACGGTCGTAGAGGCGGACCGGGCGGCGTGCGGACGGCTCGGCGACCGCGGCGGCCGGTACCGCCGGACTGGGC